>NZ_JBHXTO010000007.1:0-134010 GCF_042677425.1 Streptomyces sp. NPDC127119
TGGCGGGTCTTCTCGTACTATTCGCTGGGGTTGTTCTGCCCGTGGCCGTAATCTTTTTACCGGAATTCGGGGGCGGCGGTACCTGTGATGGGTCCCGGCCCACCGTCATGCCGTGGCGCCGTCGTACGCGCTCGTGCGGCGCCTCAGATCACCGTCGGCGACCCGGGGGTGCCGCTGCCCGCCGGGTCGCTCGCGGAGCTGCTGGTGGCGGGGGAGGACGCGGGACCGCTGGCCGAGTCGGAGGTCGACGGGGTGGACGGCGGATCCGAGGGCTCGCCACTGGGGTCCGGCGACCCGCTGGGCGGGTCGGTCGAGGGATCGGTGGGCGGATCGGTCGGCGGCTTCGTCGTGTCCGACGGCTTCGGCGAAGTCGGCGGCTTCGTGGACGACGGCGGCTTCGTCGTGGACTTCGTCGGGCTCGGTTCCTTCGACCCGCTCGGGTCGTCCGACGGCTCGCCGGTCGACGTCGGTGTCGGGTCGTCCGAGGTCCCGAGGACGCCGTCCTCGCCCGGGTCGGTCGGCCGGGCGGTCGAGTCGACGTCGCTGCTGCCCTTCTTCGGCCGGTCCGCTCCGAGCCCCTCGCCCTCGTCGTCCGCGCTGGCCGACGGGGTCACGCCGACCTTCTCCGACGGGGTGTTGTCGTCGGGGTTGGAGGTCGCGCCGAGCGTCACCACCGTGCCGAGCACGGCGGCGAGCAGGGCGCCCGCACCGGCGGCCACCAGATTGCGCCGGGTGCCGTTGACCAGGCCCTTCACCCCGCCCGCCTTCACCCCGCCCGCCTTCACTCCGCCGGCCTTCGCCGAGGAGGTGGACCCGGTGCGGTGCGTGATCAGCGTGGCGGGCTCGCCGGGCCCCTGCAGCGAGGGGACCGCCGCGAGCGCGGCCGGTACGCCGCCGGGCGGGGACGCCGACTCCTCGTACCGCGCGTCGGGCACCTCCTCGCCGGACGTCGAGCCGGCCCCCGCGGGCAGCGCCAGGAGTCCCTGTCCCGGCGGAACCGGCAGGCCGGAGAAGCCCGAGCGGTCCGCGACCAGGGCCAGGGCGCGCCGGCCCGCGACGGTGCCGCGCTTGTCGGCGAGGGCGCCGCGCAGGCCTACGGAGGCCTCCAGTTCGGCGCGGGCCCGGTCGAGCTGTCCGCCGCAGAGCGCGAGGATGCCCAACTCGTGGTGGAAATAGGCTTGATCCGAGACCTCGCCGGCGAGCCGGGCGGCCTCGCTCCCGGAGCGCAGCGCGCGCTCCCAGGCGCTCCAGTGCAGTCCCGCGGCGAAGGCGGGCGCGGCCGTCCGGGCCAGCTCCACCGCCGGGGCGTTCTCCTCGTCCTCGGCCGGTGGCACGGTCAGCGGCACCAGGGCGGCCAGGGCGGCGAGCACAGCGTCCGCCTCGGCGCTGACCCGCTCCGGGGTGACGGACGGGTGCCCGGCCCACCAGGCGTAGTGCCGGGCGGCGGCGCGGGCCGTCTCCTCGGCGTCCGCGGCGTAGCCGGCGCTCTCCAGCTGGGTCTGCACACCGGGCGCGAGCCGGTAGTGCGAGCCGACCGGGGTGACGAGCGCGCAGCCGACGAGTTCCGCGAGCGCGGCGTCCGCGTGCGTGTGGCCCACGATGGCGGGCAGATGCGCCTGGTGCGGCACCTCGCCGCTCAGGGCGACGGCGAAGCGCAGGGTGGCGCGGGCCGACTCGCTGAGCCGGGAGGCGAGCAGCGCGGCGGGCGCGGCACCCTCGGCGAGCGAGGGCAGCGGTACCTCGTGGCGGTCCTCGGTGCCGGACGCGTCGGTGGGCACGTCGGTGGACGCGTCCGCGGGTGCGTCCGGGTGGGCGTCCGCGGGCGCGTCGTCGTATTCGCCGGAGTAGCGGCCGAAGTCGTCGAAGGCCTCCGGGTCGGTGCTCAGCTGGTCGCGCTGCCGCAGCAGGGCGCCGGCCTGGACGAAGCGCAGCGGGAGGCCCTCGGACTCGAACCAGAGGTCGCCCGCCCAGTTGGACTCCTCCTCGGTGAGGACGCGGCCGACGGCACGCTCCAGCAGTTCGAGGCCGCCGGCGCGGCCGAGGCCGCCGAGGAAGACCTCTTCGAGGAGCGAGTCGGCGACCGGCGCGGCGATCTCGGGCGTCGCGGAGACGAGGAAGGCGCACTCGGGTGTGGCGTCGAGCAGGTCTTCGAGCGCGTTGCCGCCGAACTCGACGTCGTCCAGGACGACGACCGCGCCGATCTCGTGGACGAGTGCGAGCAGTTCGTCCTGTTCCGGCCGGTGGAGCGGGGCGTCGTAGACGGTGGCGAAGAGTTCGTGCAGCAGATCGTCGGCCGTGCGGCGATGGCCGCTGAGGCGGATCACGCCGTCGGGCGCGAGGTCCGCGCAGTCGTCGGCGACGGCGTCCAGCAGAACGGTGCGGCCCGAGCCCGGGGGCCCGGTGAGCCGTACGGAACGGCCGCGCGCGAGCAGCCGTACGAGCCGCTCACGCTCCTCCTGGCGCTCCAGGAGCGGCAGTCCGGGCCCCGGCGCCCCGGGCGGGACGGGCGGCCGTGCGGCGCGGGTGTGCTCGGTCCGCTCGGCGGCGCTGAACTTCGTGGGCCGCGGCGGCCGCTCGCCCGGCGGGCAGAGCTCGATCTCGCTGCCGTCGACGGGATTGACGGTGAGCAGATGGTCGCCCGCGACGAGCTGGACGGTGCGGGCCGGTGCGGGTGTGTGCTGGACGCCACCCTGCCCCAGCGCGTGCGTCAAAGGCTCGCGCGGTGGGCGCTGTCGTGGCGCCGAGTCGTCGTCGTGACCGTGGTCTTCGGGTCCCCGGTTGGTCGGGTCCATAGGTCCAAGCCCCCCAAAAGCGTCGTGTGCGAGCCCCCTCCGGCCTGCCGCACACTGCGCTGTCGCTTCTGGTCCGGTGCCCACTGACGGGTTCATCAACACGCGGGCACGCGAACCCTAAACCTTCGCACAGTATCTACGAACACACGGGGTACCGCGCCGTCCGAGACGTCACAGCTTCGTGAGGATTGTTCGCGAGGTACGGGTTTCGTACGCCGCTTCCGATCCGATCTTCGCCGTTTGCGGCAGTGACGCGAAGCCTCACACCCGGGGCAGTGATTCGACCCCGATACCGCCCTCGATCGCCAGGATGCGGTGGAGGCGGGTGGCCACCAGCAGGCGCTGCATCTGCGGCTTGACGCCGCGCAGCACAAGCCTCCGGCCGCACCGCCCCGCCCGCCGGTGGGCCCCCATGATGACACCGAGTCCGGTGGCGTCCCAGGAGTCCAGCTCTGACAGGTCGAGCACCAGGTCGCCGACGCCGTCGTCGATGGCCGTGTGCAGGACCGTACGGGCGTCCGCCGCGCTGCGGACGTCGAGGCGGCCCCCGACGACCAGCTCGGCGTGGTCGCCCCTGATGTGCATATGCGCTCCCCGAGAGTGCGTTTTTCGTACTCGGCGTCTTCGTCTGTCCTGTGGTGCGAGGTGTTGCCAGGACTGACTGCCGTACCGGGGCAGAAGTTGCCGTCCGTGAGCGAACCGATACCCAAATCACCCTGACGAGTGACGGTGTGACGGGTCGTGGTCCACCACGGAACCGGTACGTGTGTCAGTACGTGTAGAAGCCCTGCCCGCTCTTGCGTCCGATGTCACCGGCGTCAACCATCCGGCGCATCAGTTCCGGCGGGGCGAACTTCTCGTCCTGGGACTCGGTGTAGATGTTGCCCGCCGCGTGCAGCAGGATGTCGACACCCGTGAGGTCGGCGGTGGCGAGCGGTCCCATGGCGTGACCGAAGCCCAGCTTGCAGGCCAGGTCGATGTCCTCGGCGGTGGCCACGCCCGACTCGTACAGCTTGGCCGCCTCGACGACGAGTGCCGAGATGAGCCGGGTGGTGACGAAGCCGGCCACGTCGCGGTTGACGACGATGCAGGTCTTGCCGACCGACTCGGCGAACTCCCGGGCGGTGGCGAGCGCTTCGTCGCTGGTCTTGTAGCCGCGGACCAGCTCGCAGAGCTGCATCATCGGCACCGGCGAGAAGAAGTGGACGCCGACGACCCGCTCCGGGCGCCCGGTGGCCGCCGCGATCTTGGTGATCGGGATGGCGGAGGTGTTGGAGGCGAGTACGGTCTCGTCCTTCACCAGTTTGTCGAGCGTACGGAAGATCTCGTGCTTGACTTCCAGCTTCTCGAACACGGCCTCGACGACGAGGTCGACGTCGGCGACCGCGTCCAGGTCGGTGGTCGTGGTGATGCGGCCCAGTGCCTCTTCGGCCGCGCCCGCGTCCAGCTTCCCCTTGCTCACGAACTTGTCGTACGAGGCCTTGATGCCGTCGGTGCCACGGGTCAGCGCCGCGTCGGTGACATCCCGCAGGACGACGTCCCAGCCTGCCTGTGCGGCGACCTGGGCGATACCGGACCCCATGAGTCCGGCCCCGATGACGGCGAGCTTCCCTGCCACTGTCCGACTCCCCTGCTGCTTCTTCCCCGGGGCCGCGTCGATGTGCGGCGACCGCCGCGCGACCCCGGACTCCGGCCGGCGAGAGGCCGACCGGGACGACTGGTGCTGACAACGCGAGACAGCCCCGAACAACGCGCCTTCGAGTTGCCTCTCCGGCGGACCATAGCGCTCGTGAGGTGCCGTGTGACCGCTAAGTAATGCGCGTCACGTCTCATCTGACGGACATCACACCGGGCGGCTCATTCCGCCGCTCGTACGGCGTAGTTGAGGACCTTCTCACTCAAAAGGTCCTCCATGCCGTCCAGGAGCGTCAGCACCTCGCGGGAGACCTCGGCCGGATCGCGCCCGGCGATCATCTCGCGGCCGACGGTGCTCATGACCGTCTGGTGGAGCCAGCCGATCTGGCCCGCCATCAGGCCGGGCATCGGATCGCCGGGCGCGGCGCCCGTCTCCTCGCGCAGGGTGTCCGCCAGGTGGTCGTGCACCTCCTGCTGAAGACTCCACAGCCGGGAGCGCAGGGCCGGCGCGTCGTGGATGACGCGCATGAACCGGTCGTACCCGTCCATCAGGCCGACCCGCGGCGAGACCGCCTCGACCTCCTCGCGCAGTTCGCGCAGGACGGCGGCGGCGGCCGACTCGCCGGGGTCCCGGCCGCGCACCCAGCGCGAGAGCCGGTCGATCACGCCCTTGCTGCGGTCGAAGAAGAGGTCTTCCTTGGCGGGGAAGTAGTTGTACACGGTGTTCACGGACACATCGGCGGCGTCCGCGACGTCGACCATCGTCACGGTGACGAATCCGTGCTCCAGGAACAGTCCCGTGGCGATGTCCGAGATGCGCTGCCTGGTCTCGCGCTTCTTCCGCTCCCTGAGCCCCTCTGCCATGGCCTCATCGTAGGCCGGACCGGGATTTTCTGGGCTCCCTCAAATTTTGGTGGCATTGCAAAATTGGAGTGCCTCTGTTTTTCTTGGCGCATGCCCATCATCAGCACGGCCGGCCTGGCCCGGACGTTCCAGACCAAGCGCGGCCCCGTCGAGGCGGTCCGCGGCATCGATCTCACCGTGGCGCCGGGCGAGATCCTCGGCCTCCTCGGCCCGAACGGCGCCGGCAAGACGACCACGCTCCGGATGCTCACGACCCTGCTGGCCCCCACCGGCGGCGCCGCCACCGTGGCGGGCCACGACCTGGCCGGCGACCCGGCGGGCGTGCGCCGCGCGTGCGGGTACGTGGCGCAGTCGGGCGGGGTCGACCCCCAGGTCTCCGTACGGGAGGAACTGGTCACGCAGGGCCGCCTCTACCGTCTGACGAAGCGGCAGGCGGTCGAGCGCGCCGACGAACTGGCCCTGGACCTGGGCCTGACCGGCCTCCTCGACCGGAAGACGTCGGCGCTCTCCGGCGGCCAGCGACGCCGGCTCGACATCGCGCTCGGCCTCGTCCACCGCCCGAAGGTGCTGTTCCTCGACGAGCCGACCACCGGCCTCGACCCGGCGAGCCGCGCCGACCTCTGGGACCTCGTCCGCCGCCTCCGTACCGAACACGGCACCACCGTCGTCCTCACCACGCACTACCTCGACGAGGCGGACGCGCTCGCCGACCGGCTCGTGATCGTCGACGGCGGTGTCGTGGTCGCGGAGGGCACACCGAGCGCGCTCAAGCTCCGGTACGGGGGGTCGATCGACGCGACGCTCCAGGACACGTTCCTGGCGATCACCGGCCGCACCCCGGAGCCGACGGCTCCCGCCCCCGCAACCGTCTAGCCGTCCGGCCGCCCGCCATCGAGGAAGTGACCTGCCCATGCTTCTCCACGACACCGCGCTGATCTTCGGGCGCTATCTCCGCCAGACCCTGCGCTCCAGATTCGCGATGCTCTTCGGCGTGCTGATGCCGCTGCTGTACCTGCTCTTCTTCGGCCCCCTGCTCACCGATCTGCCGCTGGGCGGCGGCGGGAGTTCCTGGCAGATCCTGGTCCCGGGACTGCTGCTCCAGCTCGGCCTGTTCGGCGCCGCGTTCGCCGGATTCATGATCATCGTCGAGAAGAACCACGGGGTCGTGGAGCGGATGCGCGTCACCCCGGTCAGCCGGCTCGCGCTCCTGCTCGGCCGGGTGCTGCGCGACACGGCCGTCTTCGTCCTCCAAGCGGTCCTGCTGGTCCTGGCCGCCGTGGTGATGGGCCTGCGCACGCCCGTGGCGGGCATCCTGATCGGCTTCGCCTTCGTCGCCCTCCTGACGGTCTCGCTGGCCTCGCTCTCCTACGCGCTGGCCATGCGGATCAGCTCGCCCCACGCGTTCGGCCCGACGATCAACGCCCTGACCATGCCCTCCATGCTCCTGTCCGGCCTGATGCTGCCCATGTCGCTGGCCCCGGGCTGGCTGGACACCCTCTCGCACGTCATGCCGCTGCGCTATCTCGTGGACGCGATGCGGGACGCGTACACCGGCTCGTACGCGACCGCCTCCATGGCGTACGGGGTCCTCGTGGCCGTCGGCCTCGCGGGACTCGCCGTGACAGTGGGCACACGCGTGTTCCGAACGGCCGGGGCGTAACTACGCTGGCCGCATGGTCAATCTGACGCGCATCTACACCAGGACCGGCGACCAGGGCACCACCGCCCTCGGCGACATGAGCCGCACCGCCAAGACGGATCCGCGGATCTCGGCGTACGCCGACGCCAACGAGGCGAACGCGGCCCTCGGCACGGCGATCGCCCTCGGCAACCTCGACGAGGAGATCGTGAAGGTCCTCTCCCGCGTCCAGAACGACCTGTTCGACGTGGGGGCGGACCTGTCGACGCCCGTCGTGGAGAACCCCGAGTTCCCGCCGCTGCGCGTCGAGCAGTTCTACATCGACAAGCTGGAGGCGGACTGCGACCGCTTCAACGAACATCTGGAGAAGCTCCGCTCCTTCATCCTCCCCGGCGGCACGCCCGGAGCGGCCCTGCTCCACCAGGCCTGCACGGTGGTCCGCCGGGCGGAACGCTCGACCTGGACGGCCCTGGAATCCCACGCGGAGGTGATGAACCCCCTCACAGCGACCTACCTGAACCGCCTCTCGGACCTCCTCTTCATCCTGGCAAGGACAGCGAACAAGGAGGTGGGCGACGTCCTGTGGGTCCCGGGCGGCGAACGCTGACGCTTGTCCCCTGGGGGCGCGGGGAACGGCGCGGCCTTGTCGCCTTTCGCCTCCAGGGGCCGCGGGGAACGCCGCAATCCCGTTGCCTCCAACTCCCAGGGCCGCGGGGAACGGCGCAATCCTTTCGCCCTTGAGGGGCGCGGGGAACGGCGCGGTCTTGTCGCCCTCAAGGGGCGCGGGGAACTGCGCAGTCTTGTCGCTTTTGAGGGGCGCGGGGAACTGCGCGACCGGCCCCCACCGGGCCCGCACCCAAGAACCGCCCCCCGCCCCGCTCAGAAAAGTCACCGCTTCGTCAAACTCCCCGCCACAGACTCCGGCGCCTTCTTCGGAAACACCAGATACGTCAACGCCACCACCCCGTGAATCCCGGCAGCCCGCCACGCCACATACCGCCAGCTCTCCAGCGAGGACACCCGCGCAGGGTCACCGACGTACCAGATCGCGATCTGAAGCAGAGCCGTGGCGACGGCAGCCCCCACCACGGTCCCGACCCACACCCGCCCCTCATGCCGCGCCCGAGCCATCCCGTATCGCGGCGGCCCCGCCGGCCGAGGCGCACCGCCGAGCCGGTGCGCCGCATGCCCGTCGAGCCACGACACGGTCCGGTGCCCGTGCCCGACGGTGTACCCGATGTACAGCGCGGCCAGCCCGTGCGTCCAGTCCGGCTCGGCCCCGGCCTTGAGATCCAGCGCGGTGACCACCAGCAGCACGACCTCCAGCAGCGGCTCGCACAGCAACAGCGCCAGCCCGGTGCGGGGCATCCGAAGCAGGTAGCGGAAGGCGAGCCCCCCGGCCAGCAGCACCCAGAAGCCGACCTCGCACACGACGATCAGCGTGACGACCACGACGAACTCCTCTCGGTCACCCTTCAAGGCTTCCGCGGGCCGCGCCCCCGATCGTCGTCGGCAGTGACGAAGTCGTACTGCATCCTTCGATGTACCGGCAGACCGTCCTGCGGCATCAGGCGACGAGCGGACCCGCCGTGTTGGA
The DNA here is from genome assembly GCF_042677425.1 of Streptomyces sp. NPDC127119. Lineage (NCBI taxonomy): Bacteria > Bacillati > Actinomycetota > Actinomycetes > Kitasatosporales > Streptomycetaceae > Streptomyces > Streptomyces sp. NPDC127119. Next base: position 8,528 of record NZ_JBHXTO010000007.1, read on the forward strand.
TGGAGTCATGGCCCTCCGACACCCGCGCCCGCACCGCGACGACGTACGCATCGCGCTGGCGGGACTGCTCGGCGGCCTCCTCCTCTGGGCCGTCGGCCTCGGCACCCGCCCGGCCGCCGACCCGATCGTGCTCTGGCCGGGCCGCTGGCCGATCCTGCTGCCGCTCGCCGTGACGGCGGGCTGCGAGCTGCTGCGCCGGACCCGTCCGCGTACGGGCCTGCTGGTCGGCGTCGCCGCGCTGACCGCCGACACGATCACGCAGGGCAGCCTGGCCACGGTCGTGATGTTCACTGACCTCGTGTACGCGGCCGTCCTGTACGGCCCGCCCGCCGCCGCCCGCCGCGTCCTGTGGATCAGCGGGGTGCTCACGGTGCTCGGCACGGTGGTGCCGTTCGCCGTCTGGCGGGTCCCGGAAGCGCTGCTGATCGGTGTGGTCGTCGGCATCGTGGCGTTCACGCCCGGCGCGACCGGCTGGGTGGTACGCAACCACCGCGACGCCGCGGAGGCCGCCCGGCTGCGCGCCGAACAGACCGCCCTGCTCGCCGAGATCGACCGCGTCCAGGCCGTCACCGCCGAACGCGCCCGGATGGCGAGGGAGTTGCACGACATGGTGGCCAACCACCTGTCGGCGATCGCCATCCACTCCACGGCCGCGCTCTCGCTCGACGACCCGGACACCTCGAAACAGGCGCTCGGGGTGATCCGCGAGAACAGTGTCGAGGGGCTCGCCGAGATGCGCCGTCTCATCGGCATCCTGCGCGACAGCAGCGGGGACACCGAGCCGGCCGCCGCGCCCACCCTGGACGGACTCGCCTCCCTGGTGGAACACGCCCGCGGCAACGGCCTGGACGTCACCCTCGACCGCGCCCACACCGTGCTCCCGGCCCCGGTCGAACTCGCCGCCTACCGCATCGTGCAGGAGTCCCTGACCAACGCCCTCAAGCACGCCTCCCCCGGCCGGGTCACCGTCTCCCTGGTCCAGCGCGAACACGCCCTGGACGTACGGGTGACCAGCCCTTTCGGCGAGGTCCGGCACGACGGCCCCCGCGCACCCGGTTCGGGCGCGGGCCTGATCGGCATGCGCGAACGGGTCGCCCTGCTGCAGGGCACCTTCGAGGCGGGACCCGGGCCCGAGGGAACGGCGACCGCCCCGCGGAACACACCGGGCGGCAGAACCTGGACGGTCCGCGCGACCCTCCCGATCACCGAAGGAGAAACCGCATGATCCGTGTGCTCGTCGCCGAGGACCAGTCCGCCGTACGGGCCGGACTCGTCCTCATCCTGGGCAGCGCCCCCGACATCGAGGTGATCGGCGAGGCCGCGGACGGCGAGCAGGCGGTGGCCATGGCCCGGGAACTACGCCCCGACCTGGTCCTGATGGACATCCAGATGCCCCGCCTGGACGGCGTCGCCGCCACCCGCCAGGTCGTCGGGGAGAACCTCGCCGACGTCCTCGTACTGACCACGTTCGACCTCGACGAGTACGTGTTCGGCGCGCTGCGCGCGGGCGCCGCCGGCTTTCTGCTGAAGAACACCGAGGCCCGCCGACTCATCGAGGCGGTCCGCACGGTGGCGGGCGGCGAGGGCCTGATCTCCCCCGCGGTCACCCGCCGGCTGATCGCCGAGTTCGCCGCACGCCCCGTCCGCGCACCGTCGGCGGACCCCTCGGTCCTGGACGCGCTGACCCGGCGCGAACGGGAGGTCCTCTCCCGCCTGGGCGAGGGCCTGTCCAACGCGGAGATCGGACTGCGCCTCGACATGGCGGAGGCGACGGTGAAGACACACGTCAGCCGCCTGCTGGGGAAGCTGGGACTGCGCAGCCGGGTGCAGGCGGCCGTGCTGGCCCAGGAGTTGGGCGTGTAACAACTAGTCGCACCACACCCCAACAGTGGTCTGGACCTATTGACCTATGGTCCAGACCTTTCTATTGTCCTGCGCACCTCATAAAACTCCCCCAAGGAGACGCGGATGCGCCTCAGACGCAGACTCGGTCACAGAGCCATAGCGGGGTTCACCACCCTGCTGCTGCCGTTCGCCGCCCTGGTCGGGCTCGCGAGCCCCGCCTCCGCCGCCACGTCGGCGACCGCCACCTACGCCAAGACCCAGGACTGGGGAACGGGCTTCGAGGGCAAGTGGACCGTCAAGAACACGGGTACCACGGCCCTCAGCTCCTGGACCGTCGAGTGGGACTTCCCCTCGGGCACCTCGGTCACCTCCGCCTGGGACGCCGACGTCACCAGCTCCGGCACCCACTGGACCGCCAAGAACAAGTCCTGGAACGGCACCCTCGCTCCGGGCGCCTCCCTCTCCTTCGGCTTCAACGGCGCGGGAGCCGGTTCCCCCGCCAACTGCAAGCTCAACGGCGGCAGTTGTGACGGCGGACCCACGGTCCCCGGCGACAACGCGCCCTCCGCCCCGGGCAAGCCGACCGCCTCCGACATCACCAACACCTCGGTGAAGCTCGCCTGGAGCGCGGCCACCGACGACAAGGGCATCAAGAACTACGACGTCCTGCGCGACGGCGCCAAGGTCGCCACGGTGACCGGGACCTCGTACAGCGACACCGGTCTGACCGCAGGCACCGACTACTCGTACACCGTGCAGGCGCGTGACACGGCCGACCAGACCGGTCCGGTCAGCGGCGCGACCGCCGTGCACACCACGGGCGGCACCACCGACCCGCCGCCCACCGGCGACAAGGTCAAGCTCGGCTACTTCACCGAGTGGGGCGTCTACGGGCGCAACTACCACGTGAAGAACCTGGTCAGCTCCGGCTCCGCGTCGAAGATCACCCACATCAACTACGCGTTCGGCAACGTCAAGGGCGGCAAGTGCACCCTCGACGACTCCTACGCGGCCACCGACAAGGCGTACACCGCCGACCAGTCCGTCAGCGGCACCGCCGACACCTGGGACCAGCCCCTGCGCGGCAACTTCAACCAGCTGCGCCAGCTGAAGGCCAAGTACCCGAACATCAAGGTGCTGTGGTCGTTCGGCGGCTGGACCTACTCGGGCGGCTTCGGTGAGACCGCCGCCAACCCGGCCGCCTTCGCCGCGTCCTGCAAGGCCCTCGTCGAGGACCCGCGCTGGGCCGACGTCTTCGACGGCATCGACATCGACTGGGAGTACCCGAACGCCTGCGGCCTGAGCTGCGACGCGTCCGGCTTCAGCTCCTTCAAGACCCTCACCCAGGCGCTGCGGACCGAGTTCGGCTCCAACTACCTGGTCACCGCCGCCATCACGGCGGACGGCTCCTCCGGCGGCAAGATCGACGCGGCCGACTACGGCGGCGCCAGCACGTACCTCGACTGGTACAACGTGATGACGTACGACTACTTCGGCGCCTTCAACGCGCAGGGCCCGACCGCCCCGCACTCGCCGCTGACCTCGTACAGCGGCATCCCGACGGCCGGCTTCAACTCGGCCGACGCCATCGCCAAGCTCAAGAGCAAGGGCGTGGCGTCGAAGAAGCTGCTGCTCGGCATCGGCTTCTACGGACGCGGCTGGACCGGCGTCACCCAGGCCGCCCCCGGCGGTTCGGCGACCGGCGCGGCACCCGGCACGTACGAGGCGGGCATCGAGGACTACAAGATCCTCAAGAACTCCTGCCCCGCCACCGGCACGATCGCCGGCACGGCGTACGCCTACTGCGGCAACAACTGGTGGAGCTACGACACCCCGGCCACCATCGGCTCCAAGATGACCTGGGCCAAGAACCAGGGCCTGGGCGGCGCGTTCTTCTGGGAGTTCAGCGGCGACACGACCAACGGCGAACTGGTGACGGCCATCAACAACGGCCTGAACTAGCACCCTTCAGGGGCACGGCCCCGTAAGGGGCACGGGGAACTGCGCGACCAGCCACGACGGACCCGCAGACACCCACCGGACCCCGCGGCGTAAGCCAAAACCGCCCGGGCAGCGAGTGAATGGTTAAGCCACATTCACCCGCTGCCCGGGCGGCGCGGCTTCCAGCCAAGCCAAAAACCCGGTCAGCGCATCCTCGCTCATCGCGAGTTCAAGCCGCGTCCCCCGATGAACGCACGTCAAGATGATCGCGTCGGAGAGCAGCGCAAGCTCTTCCTCACCCTCCGGCGCCCGCCGCCCCGCGACCTCGATCGCCGAGCGTTCGAGAACCCGCCGCGGCCGAAGCGCGTACGAGAAGACGCGGAACCACTCGATCCGGTCACCGCTGTAGCGGGCGATGCCATAGCCCCAGCCCTTGCCGCTCGTGTCGGTCTTCTCCGGGACGTCCCACCGGAGGCTGCAGTCGAAGGTGCCGCCCGAACGCTGGATCACTCTGCGACGCAGGCCGAAGACGAAGAGTCCGAGGGCCACCAGTAGTACTACCGACCCGACCACAGTCAGAGCGAGGACCATCGACACCGACCTCCTCGTCTCCTAGGTAACGGAAAGGAAAAAAGCACCCGCATCGCCTCAGCCGCGACCCGGTCCGGAAAAGCTCCGGTCCTGGCCGCGGCTGAGTCACTTCCTTCTGCGCGCTGGTTTCAGTGCGCAGACACCGCCCGCAGTCGTACGTCCGCGCGACGCTCGGCGGACGCGTCGGCGTCCGACTTCGCACGCTCGAACGCCCGCTCCGCACGCTGGACGTCGATCTCGTCCGACAGCTCGGCGATCTCGGCCAGCAGGGACAGCTTGTTGTCCGCGAAAGAGATGAAACCGCCGTGCACCGCGGCGACGACCGTTCCACCATCACTCGTACGGATGGTCACCGGGCCCGACTCCAGCACACCGAGCAGCGGCTGGTGACCGGGCATGACGCCGATGTCGCCGGACGTGGTACGCGCGACGACCAGGGTGGCCTCGCCGGACCAGACACTGCGGTCCGCGGCGACGAGCTCGACATGCAGCTCAGCAGCCAAGGTGGGCTCCTCGGGTCACCACCCGGCGTTCGCTGCCGGGTGTTGGGTCAAAGTCTAATGGGCGTAGTGAGAGGGGCGGGACCCGCCCCGCGAGGCACGGCCCCGCCCCTCTCACTCAGAACGCGAGGTTCAGGAAACGCCGAGTTCCTTGGCGTTGGCCTTGAGGTCCTCGATGCCACCGCACATGAAGAACGCCTGCTCCGGGAAGTGGTCGTACTCCCCGTCGATGATCGAGTTGAACGCCGCGATGGACTCCTCCAGCGGAACGTCCGACCCGTCCACACCGGTGAACTGCTTGGCGGCGTGGGTGTTCTGGGACAGGAAGCGCTCCACACGACGGGCACGGTGGACGACGAGCTTGTCCTCCTCGCCCAGTTCGTCGATACCGAGGATCGCGATGATGTCCTGGAGGTCCTTGTACTTCTGCAGGACCGTCTTGACGCGCATGGCGGCGTCGTAGTGGTCCTGCGCGATGTAGCGCGGGTCCAGGATGCGGGACGTGGAGTCCAGCGGGTCCACGGCCGGGTAGATGCCCTTCTCGGAGATCGGACGGGAGAGCACCGTCGTCGCGTCGAGGTGGGCGAACGTGGTCGCCGGGGCCGGGTCGGTCAGGTCGTCCGCGGGAACGTAGATCGCCTGCATCGACGTGATCGAGTGACCACGCGTCGAGGTGATGCGCTCCTGAAGCTGACCCATCTCGTCGGCCAGGTTCGGCTGGTAACCCACCGCGGACGGCATACGGCCGAGCAGGGTGGAGACCTCGGAACCGGCCTGCGTGAAGCGGAAGATGTTGTCGATGAAGAACAGCACGTCCTGCTTCTGCACATCGCGGAAGTACTCCGCCATGGTCAGACCGGCCAGGGCCACGCGCAGACGGGTGCCCGGGGGCTCGTCCATCTGGCCGAAGACGAGAGCGGTCTTGTCGAGAACACCGCTCTCTTCCATCTCCGCGATGAGGTCGTTGCCCTCACGGGTGCGCTCACCGACGCCCGCGAAGACGGAGACGCCCTCGTGGAGGTTGGCGACACGCATGATCATTTCCTGGATCAGCACGGTCTTGCCGACACCGGCACCACCGAACAGACCGATCTTGCCGCCCTTGACGTACGGGGTCAGCAGGTCGACGACCTTCAGGCCCGTCTCGAACATCTCGGTCTTCGACTCGAGCTGGTCGAACGCGGGGGCCTTGCGGTGGATGGTCCACCGGTCGCCCTCGTAGGCCTCGTCGGAGTTCAGAACCTCGCCGAGGGTGTTGAACACCTTGCCCTTGGTGAAGTCACCGACGGGGACGGAGATGCCCGTGCCCGTGTCGGTCACCGCGGCCTGGCGGACCAGACCGTCGGTGGGCTGCATGGAGATGGTGCGGACCAGACCGTCACCCAGGTGCTGGGCGACCTCAAGGGTCAGCGTCTTCTTCTCGCCGGCGTTGGCCGGGTCGGCCACCTCGACGTGAAGGGCGTTGTAGATCTCCGGCATGGCGTCGACGGGGAATTCCACGTCGACGACCGGGCCGATGACCCGGGCGACGCGGCCCGTGGCAACGGCCGTCTCAACTGTCGTCGTCATTACCTGTCACTCCCCGCGGTCGCGTCGGCCAGCGCTGCGGTGCCACCGACGATCTCGCTGATTTCCTGGGTGATTTCGGCCTGGCGGGCCGCGTTGGCAAGTCGGGAGAGTGAAGTGATCAGGTCTCCCGCGTTGTCGGTCGCCGACTTCATCGCGCGGCGGGTGGCGGCGTGCTTGGAAGCAGCCGACTGGAGCAGCGCGTTGTAGATACGGCTCTCGACGTACCGCGGCAGAAGGGCGTCCAGGACGTCCTCCGCCGACGGTTCGAAGTCGTAGAGCGGGAGGATCTCGTCCTTGCTGGACGACTCCTCCGCGACCTCTTCGAGGCTGAGCGGCAGCAGACGGCTGTCCACCGCCGTCTGCGTCATCATCGAGACGAACTCGGTGTAGACGATGTGGATCTCGTCCACGCCGCCCTCCGCCGTCTCCTTCTCGATGGCCTCGATCAGCGGAACGGCAACCTTCTTGGCGTCCGCGTACGAGGGCTCGTCGGTGAAGCCCGACCACGATTCCGAGACCTTGCGCTCACGGAAGTTGTAGTGGGCGAGACCACGGCGGCCGACGATGTACGTGTCGACCTCCTTGCCCTCGGCCACCAGACGGGCGGTCAGCTTCTCCGCCGCCTTGATGGCGTTGGAGTTGAAGGCGCCGGCCAGTCCGCGGTCGCTCGTGAGGAGCAGCACCGCGGCACGGGTCGCCGTCTCAGCCTCCGTGGTCAGCGGGTGCTTGGTGTTCGAACCGGTCCCGACCGCCGTGACCGCGCGGGTGAGCTCGGTCGCGTACGGCGTGGAGGCCCGTACCTTGCGCTGCGCCTTGACGACACGCGAGGCGGCGATCATCTCCATCGCCTTGGTGATCTTCTTGGTCGCGGTGACGGATTTGATGCGACGCTTGTAGACCCGGAGCTGGGCTCCCATGAGTCAGGTCCCTTCCGTCGTCACTTGCCCGCAGCGGCAGGGGTGTCCTCGCCGAGCAGCTTGCCGTCCGACGTCTCGAACTGCTTCTTGAAGTCCGCGATCGCGTCGGCGATGGCCTGCAGGGTGTCGTCCGACATCTTGCCGCCCTCCTTGATGGAGGTCATGAGGCCCTGCTCCTTGCGGTGCAGGTACTCCAGGAGCTCCTTCTCGAAGCGGCGGATGTCGGCGACCGGAACCTCGTCCATCTTGCCGGTGGTGCCTGCCCACACGGAGACGACCTGGTCCTCGGTGGCCATCGGCTGGTACTGAGCCTGCTTGAGCAGCTCGACCATCCGCTGACCGCGGTCCAGCTGCGACTTCGACGCGGCGTCCAGGTCGGAACCGAAGGCGGCGAACGCCTCCAGCTCACGGAACTGGGCGAGGTCCACGCGCAGTCGGCCGGAGACCTGCTTCATCGCCTTGTGCTGCGCGGAACCACCGACTCGGGAGACGGAGATACCGACGTTCAGCGCGGGGCGCTGACCGGCGTTGAAGAGGTCCGACTCCAGGAAGCACTGGCCGTCGGTGATGGAGATGACGTTGGTCGGGATGAACGCCGAGACGTCGTTGGCCTTCGTCTCGACGATCGGCAGACCGGTCATCGAGCCCGCGCCCAGCTCGTCCGAGAGCTTCGCGCAACGCTCGAGGAGACGGGAGTGCAGGTAGAAGACGTCACCGGGGTAGGCCTCACGCCCCGGCGGACGGCGGAGCAGCAGGGACACGGCGCGGTAGGCGTCGGCCTGCTTCGAGAGGTCGTCGAAGATGATGAGGACGTGCTTGCCCTCGTACATCCACTGCTGGCCGATGGCCGAGCCGGTGTACGGCGCCAGGTACTTGAAGCCGGCCGGGTCGGACGCCGGGGCGGCGACGATGGTCGTGTACTCCAGCGCGCCGGCCTCTTCGAGGGCGCCACGCACGGAGGCGATGGTCGAGCCCTTCTGACCGATGGCGACGTAGACGCAGCGGACCTGCTTCTTCGGGTCGCCGGTGCGCCAGTTGTCACGCTGGTTGATGATCGTGTCGACGGCCAGCGCGGTCTTGCCGGTCTGACGGTCGCCGATGACCAGCTGACGCTGGCCACGGCCGATCGGGGTCATCGCGTCGACGGCCTTGTAGCCGGTCTCCATCGGCTCGTGGACCGACTTACGGGCCATGACGCCCGGTGCCTGCAGTTCGAGCGCGCGGCGTCCGGACGTCTCGATCTCGCCGAGACCGTCGATCGGGGCGCCGAGCGGGTCGACAACGCGGCCGAGGTAGCCCTCGCCGACGGCCACGGACAGGACCTCGCCGGTACGCGTGACCGGCTGTCCCTCCTCGATACCGCTGAACTCGCCGAGGACGACCGCACCGATCTCGCGCTCTTCCAGGTTCAGCGCGAGACCGAGGGTGCCGTTCTCGAACTTCAGCAGTTCGTTGGCCATGGCCGAGGGCAGGCCCTCGACCTTCGCGATGCCGTCGCCGGCAAGGGTGACCGTACCGACCTCCTCGCGCGAGGCCGCGTCCGGCTTGTACGACTGGACAAAGTTCTCCAGCGCATCCCGGATCTCCTCCGGCCGGATCGTGAGCTCCGCCATCTGGGTTCCCTGCTCTCCTTGTTGGGCCCGAAGTTTTCTTGGGGGGTCTGGGGCTTTTTCCCTCAGCGGCTGCGCCGCGGGCCCCCAGGAATCCTCTGCACGGCCCAACCAGGGCCGTAAGTACTGCGGTGTACTGAACTTCCGGGTACTTCTGGTGTACGCGTATGGAATTGCTGCTAGCTCGCCATGCGGCGGCTGACTGCTTCCAGCCGGTCCGCGATGGAGCCGTTGATGATCTCGTCTCCGACCTGCACCCGGATCCCGCCGAGGACCTCGGGGTCCACGTCGAGGTTGAGGTGCATGGGGTGGCCGTAGAGCTTCGAGAGGGCGGCGCCGAGGCGCTGCTTCTGCACGTCGCTCAGCGGAACCGCCGAGGTGACGACGGCGACCATGCGGCTTCGGCGGTCGGCCGCGAGCTTGGACAGGGATTCGAGTCCCGACTCCAGGCTACGTCCCCGGGGCGCGGTCACAAGGCGCGTGACCAGCCGCTCGGTGACGGCGTCGGCCCGGCCGCCGAGCAGGCTGCGCAGCAGCTCGCTCTTGGCCGCGGCGGAGGCGCCGCGGTCGGTCAGCGCGGCACGCAGCCCGGTGTCCGAGGCGACGATCCGGCCGAACCGGAACAGTTCGTCCTCGACGTCGTCGAGCCTGCCCAGCCGCTGCGCCGCCGTGAGGTCGGCGGTGTCGGCCAGCTCCTCGACGGAGTCGACCAGGTCACGCGAACGCGACCAGCGGGAGCGCACCAGACCGGCCACCAGGTCGGCGGTGGTGCCGCTGACCTGACCGCCGAGGAGACGCCCGGCCAGTTCGGCCTTCGCCTCGCCGGCCTGCGCAGGGTCGGTGAGGACCCGGCGCAGGGACACCTCACGGTCGAGCAGCGCGGTGACGGAGGCCAGCTCGTCGGCGAGCTGCGCCGCGTCGACGGACGTGGAGTCCGTCAGCGCGTCGAGACGCTCACGTGCGGTGGCCAGCGCGTCGCGGCTCGCTCCGTTCATCGCGTGGCCTCGGCCTTCGAAGCGGTCTCGTCGAGACCGTCGAGGAACCGGTCGATCGTGCGGCTCTGCCGGGCGTGGTCCTCAAGGGACTCGCCGACGAGCTTGCCGGCCAGTTCGGTGGCCAGCTGGCCCACGTCCTGGCGCAGCGCGGACGCGGCGGCCTTGCGGTCGGCGGCGAGCTGCGAGTGACCGGCGGCGATGATTTCCTCACGCTGCCGCTGGCCTTCCGCGCGCATCTCGGCGATGAGCGTGGCACCCTGCTCCTGCGCCTCCTGGCGCAGACGCGCGGCCTCGTGCCGGGCCTCGGCGAGCTGGGCCTTGTACTGCTCCAGCACGCTCTGGGCTTCGGTCTGAGCGGCCTCGGCCTTCTCGATACCGCCCTCGATGGCCTCGCGGCGCTGCTCCAGAACCTTGTTGATGTTCGGGAGCAGCTTCTTGGCGAGGAAGCCGAAGACGATGACGAAGGCGATCAGGCCGATGACCAGCTCGGGGATCGGCGGGATGAGGGGATTTTCCATCTCCTCGGCCGCGACAGTGAGCAGCTGGCTCATATCAGTGCCTTTCGTCTAGTGGGCGGTCTGTCGTGAATCCGACGTCAGACGCCGTAGACGAACGGCATGACCAGACCGATGAGGGCGAGCGCCTCACAGAAGGCGAAGCCGAGAATCTGGTTGGCACGGATCAGGCCGGCAGCCTCGGGCTGACGGGCAAGGGCCTGGGTGCCGTTACCGAAGATGATGCCGACGCCGACGCCGGGGCCGATCGCGGCAAGGCCGTAGCCGATGGAGCCGAGGGAGCCGGAGACAGCGGCGAGGGTCTCAGTGGCAGCCATGCTGATTCTTCCTTCTCTGTACGGACCGGCGGGGGTTGACCACCGGACGTTTAGGGGGTTTTACCGGGGGTGGCTCAGTGGTGCTCGGCGAGCGCGCCCTGGATGAAGGTGCAGGTCAGAAGCACGAAGACATAAGCCTGCAGGGCCTGGATGAACAGCTCGAACGCCGTCATGACGATCACCATGATGAACGAGACGCCGGCGTAGGCGATCCCGATGCCGTTGAGCAGGTACCAGCTGGCGATCGTGAACAGCAGCAGCAGGGTGTGGCCCGCGAACATGTTCGCGAACAGTCGCACCGCGTGCGTGAACGGCCGGACGATCAGGTTCGAGAGGAGCTCGATGCCCATGGCCAGCGGAAGAACCGGGCCCAGCGACTTGTCGTAGCCGGAGAAGTTCTTGAACGCACCGACGAATCCGTGCCGCTTGAAGGTCAGCGAGACCCACAGGACGTACACGATCCCGGCGAGGACCGCGGGGTACGAGATGATCGACGTGACCGGGAACTGGGCGACCGGGACGATCGACCAGATGTTCATCATCCAGATGAAGAAGAACAGCGAGACGACCAGCGGTACGTACTTCTCGCCCTCCTTCTTTCCGATCGTCTCGTAGACGACGCCGCGCCGGACGAAGTCGTATCCGGCCTCGGCGACCATCTGCAGCTTGCCCGGGACGACCTTCGGCTTACGGAAGGCGGCCCAGAAGAAGCCGATGACGATGACGGAGCCGAGCAGCGCCAGGAGCATCGTCTTGTTGAAATAGACGCTGCTGTCCGCATCGCCCACGAGGGGCTCGAACAGGAACGAGTGCAGGCCGGGAGCCGGGAATCCACAGCCGTCGAAGATGTGGCAGTCGGTCTCGAAGGCGAGCACCTGCGTCGGGTCAGCACTCACCGCGGGCTCCTTCAGCGTGGCGCATAGGTACGGCAACCTCGTTGTGTCGGCGCGGCGCGCAGCCGCGGTTCGGCACTGGACTGGTGTAACGGATGTGAGGGCGGCTGGGGGGCATCAAGCCTCGCGATTGAGCAGGCGTCAGCTCAGATGCCCGCGCCCGCGATGCCGCAGTTGGCACCGGACGATAGCAGGGTCTTCTACGAGCACTTATCCCGGCCCTACCCCTCACGACGAGTGCCCTGTCTTTTCGGGCCTGTCGCCCTTCGAGGACTCGGGTTCGACGTAGAGGATCTTGGCTTTCATCTGGGCACGCGCCTGTGCACCGATCCACGCGAGCGTGGCGGCGACGATCGAGATCGCGAAGGCCTTCGGGTTGAACAGCGTCGTGTTCTTGAACGCGGCGACAAAGATGAACAGCAGAAGAATCTGTGCCGTGTAGAGCATCAGACCCATCGCCTGGAACAAGTGCGGAAGCGATTTGGCGGTGCGCTGCAGAACGTACAGCCCGACACCCATGAAGAGGATCACGACCAGCGTCGCCACGAGCGCCCCGACCGCCCCCTTGCCCCCCGCGACCACACCACTGACGACGGCGGCGATCGCGCCGACGGCAGCTGTGGGCACAGCGGCCTGGAGAAGGATCCGGACGTCATTGGAGGGCATGGCGGCAACTCCGCTTTGCTCAAGGGGGCAGGTGTCGTCATGGACGAGCGTAGTCCCGGACAGCGAGAGAACCTCACCGCCGGTGAACCGTCGCACTGCGGTCCTTCGGCTCTGTCCTGGGTTCTCGTGAACCGTATCACAAACTATTTGATGAGGTCTTTACCTGGTTGGTGTGCTCGGTGTCACACATGAGGGTGAACATGCACGTCTGTGCACTCGGGCGACCAACTTGTCTGGTATTGGGGCGCTTTCGGAGAGCCGCCCACCGGACGGCTCTTGCACAACTCTTACCCGGCGTCAGCGCGACGACCCGGCCCCTCGCTCGTCCAGCAGACGCGAACGGGCGCCGACGGCGGTCGCCCCGTTGACTCCTGAGACACCGACAGCGACCGGGGTACGGCGTTCCCCGTCCTCCTCGCCGCCGTGCTCCCCGCCGTGTTCTCCGTGCGCGAGGTCCTCGCCGGCTTCGTCGTACGCGACCGCCGGGCCGCCCTCCGCGGGCACGTCCACGGCCCTGCGGCGGCGGTAGCGCGGCGGCACGAAGTTCTCGGCCCAGCGCGGGGCACGCGGCGTGAACCGCGGCAGCAGGAGCAGCAGCAGGCCCACCGCGCTGAGCGCCATGATGCCGAGCACGATCCACATGGCGCCCGAGTTCACCGAGTAGGCGAGCGCTCCGAAGGCGATCAGCGCCGACCAGAAGTACATGATGAGCACGGCCCTGCTGTGCGAGTGCCCGATCTCCAGCAGCCGGTGGTGCAGGTGCCCGCGGTCGGCCGCGAACGGGGACTGGCCCCGCCAGGTGCGCCGCACGATGGCGAGCACCAGGTCGGCCGCCGGGACGGCGATGATCGTCAGCGGCAGCAGCAGCGGGATGTAGACGGGCACCGTCTGGTGCACGGCCTCCTTCTCCGACCCCGCGAACAGGTTCATCGCGTCCGGGTCGACCTGCCCGGTGATGGAGATGGCGCCGGCCGCCAGCACGAGCCCGATGAGCATCGAGCCCGAGTCGCCCATGAAGATCCGCGCGGGGTGCATGTTGTGCGGCAGGAAGCCGAGGCACATGCCCATCAGGAGCGCGGAGAACAGCGTGGCGGGGGCGGCGGACTCCAGCCCGTACCCGTACCAGATGCGGTAGCCGTACATGAAGAACGCGGCGGCGGCGATGCACACCATGCCCGCGGCGAGGCCGTCGAGGCCGTCGGCGAAGTTCACGGCGTTGATGGTGATCACGACGAGCGCGACCGTCAGCAGGGTGCCCTGCCACTGCGTCAGCGAGACCGAGCCGACGCCGGGGATGGGCAGCCACAGGATCGTCAGACCCTGCATGACCATGACGCCGGCGGCGATCATCTGACCGCCGAGCTTGATGAGGGCGTCGATCTCGAACTTGTCGTCCAGGACGCCGATCAGCCAGATCAGGGCGGCGCCGGACAGCAGGGCCCGCGGCTCGTTCGAGTTCTCGAAGACCTCGCTGAGGTTCGTCAGATGGTCCGCGACCAGCAGGCCCGCGCACAGTCCGAAGAACATCGCGATGCCGCCGAGGCGCGGTGTGGGTTCTCGGTGCACGTCACGTGCCCGGATCTCCGGCATCGCTCCGGCCACGATCGCGAACTTCCGCACCGGCCCGGTCAGCAGGTACGTCACCGCGGCCGTGATGCAGAGCGTCAGGAGGTATTCACGCACGGGCATTCCCCACAGGTCTCGCTGGCCATCTCAGCCCCACACCATAGCTTCGTGCGCATACGGTTGAGGACTTCCGGGTAGAGCCGATGGTTGCACGAGTGGCTGTAGCTCCACGCCCACCCACCCCACGCTAGCCGGGATAGGGGGGAAATCTCCCGGTCAGATCCCGCACTTCTTCACGTACGCGCCGGCCTGCGGACTCGTCCCGCAGGGCCGCGCCGAACAGCACCGCGATCCGGGCCGCCTCCGCCTCGCCCATGCCCTGGGTGGTGAGGGCGGCCGTGCCCAGGCGCAGACCCCGTACGTCGGGACGGGGCAGCGCGCAGGTGTCGAGGACCATTCCGGCGGCGGCGAGCCGGCCGCGGGCGGTTCGGCCGTCGACGCCGAGCGGGGCCGGGTCGACGGTCAGCAGATGGGTGTCGGTACCGCCCGTGACGACCGTGAGCCCCTCGGCGGCCAGGCCCTGCGCCAGCACCCGCGCGTTCGCGACCACCTGATGGGCGTACGCCGTGAACGCCGGTGTTGCCGCCTCGCCGAACGCGACGGCCTTCGCGGCGACGGTGTGCATCTGCGCGCCGCCCTGCGTGAAGGGGAAGACGGCCCGGTCGACGCGGTCGGCCAGCTCGCCGCCGCACAGCAGCATGCCGCCGCGCGGCCCGCGCAGCACCTTGTGCGTGGTCGCGCACACGACGTCGGCGTACGGGACCGGGCTGGGCGCCGCTCCCCCGGCGACGAGGCCGATGGGGTGGGCGGCGTCGGCGATGAGGTACGCGCCGACCTCGTCCGCCACCTCTCGGAAGGCCGCGTAGTCGATGTGACGGGGGTACGAGATGGACCCGCACACGATGGCCTTCGGCCGGTGGGCGCGGGCCAGCGCCCGGACCTGCTCGTGGTCGATGAGCCCGCTCTCCGGATCGACGCCGTAGCCGACGAAGTCGAACCAGCGGCCCGAGAAGTTCGCGGGCGACCCGTGCGTGAGGTGCCCGCCGTGCGGCAGGCCCATCGCCAGGACGGTGTCCCCGGGGCGCAGCAGGGCGGCGTACGCGGCCAGCACGGCCGAACTCCCGGAGTGGGACTGCACGTTGGCGTGTTCGGCGCCGAAGAGGGCCGTGGCGCGCTGTACGGCGATCCGCTCGGCGACGTCGACCAGCTCGCAGCCGCCGTGGTGCCGGGCGCCGGGGTATCCCTCGGCGTACTTGTTGGCGAGCGGCGAGCCCAGCGCTGCCAGCACGGCGGGCGAGGTGAAGTTCTCGGCGGCGATCAACTGCAGCGTCGTGGCCTGCCGTGTCCGCTCCGCGAGGAGGATCTCGGCCAGCTCCGGATCCTGCCGGCCCAGCACATCGACGGACGGCGGGCCTTCGAGCGTGGGTGTGACCGGCATGGCGGACTCCGGACCTCGGCGGGGGCATCGCTATGTCCAATGTAGGACCGAGTCCCCTGCCGCGCCCGGCGTTACGCCCGACCACCCCCACACACCGCCCTAGCGGCCCACTCCACCCGGGCCCCGCACAGGGGCACACACCCCGCCCCGCTCAGGCCCGCGCAGGCGCCCCCGTCAGGGCCGTGACCATCGGGTCCAGGGCCTGGTTGATCTCGACCGATCCCCCACGCGCCCCTCGCACCGCTCGGCCCCGGAGGGCCTCCCAGGCTTCGAGCCGCTGCGCCGGACGCCGTCCGTCGGAGATGGTGACCACCCCGCTCAGGCCCGCGCAGGCGCCCCCGTCAAGGCCGTGACCACCGGATCCAGGGCTTGGTTGATCTCGTCGCCCACCGAGCGGAAGAACGGGAGGGGGGCGCCGTACGGGTCGTAGACCTCGTCCGCTTCCGCCGTGGGGGCCAGGAGCCACCCGCGTAGAGCCGCCGCGGCGCGGACCAGGGCACGGGCGCGTTCGACCATGCCGTCGTCCAGCGGGGGCAGGGTGGCCGGGTCTATGGCGCGGACCAGGCGGGTGAACTCCTTCAGCGTGAAGGTGCGCAGGCCCGCCGAGTGGCCCATGGAAATGACCTGGGCACGGTGGTCACGGGTCGCGGTGAGGACCAGGTCCGCCCGGATGACGTGCTCGTCCAGCAGTTCGCGGCCCACGAAGCCGGAGGCGTCCGCGCCGAAGTCCGCGAGGACCGCCTCCGCGTTGGCCTCCATGGGCGCGCCCTCGTGCCCCCAGGTACCGGCGCTCTCCACGATCAGGCCGCCCCACAGGGGGTCGCCGAGCCGGTCCGCCAGGGCATGCCTGGTCAGCCGCTCGGTGATCGGCGAGCGGCACACGTTGCCGGTGCTGACGTGGAGGATGCGAAAAGAGGAGTCGCCCGAGGCCCCGTCGCCGTAAGCCCCCGCGTACCCCGTCCCCGTACCTATGCCACGCCCCGCGTCAGGGGCTGTCAATTCGCCACCTCAAGGTCGGGTACGACCTTTCGCAGCTCCTCGGCCGACAGCGCGCCGGCCCGCAGCAGCACCGGCACCTTGCCCGTCACGTCGACGATCGACGACGGGACGATGCCGGGGGTGGGACCGCCGTCCAGGTACACGGAGACGGAGTCGCCGAGCATCTCCTGCGCGGCGTCGCAGTCCTCGGGGGACGCGTGGCCGGTGAGGTTGGCGGACGAGACGGCCATCGGGCCGGTCTCGGTCAGCAGCTCGATGGCGACCGGGTGCAGCGGCATGCGCACGGCGACGGTCCCGCGGGTGTCCCCGAGGTCCCACTGCAGGGACGGCTGGTGCCTGGCGACCAGGGTCAGCGCGCCCGGCCAGAAGGCGTCGACGAGTTCCCAGGCCATCTCGGAGAAGTCCGTGACCAGGCCGTGCAGCGTGTTCGGGGAACCGATGAGGACGGGCGTGGGCATGTTCCGGCCGCGGCCCTTGGCCTCCAGCAGGTCCGCCACGGCCTCCGAGCTGAACGCGTCGGCGCCGACCCCGTACACGGTGTCGGTCGGCAGCACGACGAGCTCGCCCCGGCGCACGGCGGACGCGGCCTCGCGCAGACCCGTCGAGCGGTCGGTCGCGTCGTTGGTGTCGTATCGCCGTGCCATCAGCAAGCCTCCTCGCACACGCGGACCCCGGTGGCCGCGCACTTAACGGTTTCCACGTCGTCCACACGGGACATCGCCGTGGTCATGGCGTCGCCCTGCGGGCGGTCGCGAACCGCGGCCGGTTGTTGAGGTCCGGGTGGTCGGCCGCGTCGGCCCAGCCCCGCTCCTCGGTGAAGATCCACGGCACCTGTCCGCCCTGGGTGTCGGCGTGCTCGACGACGACGACACCGCCCGGCCGCAGCAGCCGGTGCGCGGTGCGCTCCAGACCGCGGATCAGGTCGAGGCCGTCCTCCCCCGAGAACAGGGAGAGTTCGGGATCGTAGTCCCGGGCCTCCGGAGCGACGTACTCCCATTCCGTGAGCGGGATGTACGGCGGGTTGGTGATGACGAGGTCGACCTGGCCGTCGAGGTCGGGGAAGGCGTCCAGGGCGTTCCCCTGGCGCAGGTCGACCCTGGACCCCTCGACGTTCTTACGGGTCCACCGGAGGGCGTCCTCGGACAGCTCGACGGCGTGTACGCGCGAGCGCGGCACCTCCTGTGCGAGGGCGAGCGCGATGGCGCCCGAACCGGTGCACAGGTCCACGATGAGCGGCTCCACGACGTCCATCGCGCGGACGGCGTCTATGGCCCAGCCGACCACGGACTCGGTCTCGGGCCGGGGCACGAACACGCCCGGCCCGACCTGGAGTTCCAGATAGCGGAAGTAGGCCCGCCCGGTGATGTGCTGGAGCGGTTCGCGGGCCTCGCGGCGCGCGATCACCTCCCAGTACCGGGCGTCGAAGTCCGTGTCCTTGACGGTGTGCAGCTCGCCCCGCTTCACACCGTGCACGAACGCGGCGAGCTCCTCGGCGTCGTTGCGCGGCGAGGGCACGCCGGCGTCGGCCAGCCGCTGGGTGGCCTGGGCCACTTCCGCGAGCAGCAGGTTCACGCGTCCTCCGGGCTGAGCTGTTGTCCGTCGTGCGGATGTGTACTGCGACTGTCCACTGCGGCCGTGCGGGTACGCGTCCTAGGCCGCGGCGAGCTTGGCCGCCGAGTCGGCGTCCACGCAGGCCTGGATCATCGCGTCGAGGTCACCGTCGAGGACCTGGTCCAAGTTGTACGCCTTGAAGCCGACGCGGTGGTCCGAGATGCGGTTCTCCGGGAAGTTGTACGTACGGATCTTCTCGGAGCGGTCCACGGTGCGCACCTGGCTGCGGCGGACGTCCGCCGCGTTGCGCTCCGCCTCCTCCTGGGCCGCGGCGAGGAGCCTGGAGCGCAGGATACGCATCGCCTGCTCCTTGTTCTGCAGCTGGCTCTTCTCGTTCTGGCAGGAGGCGACGACTCCGGTGGGAATGTGCGTGATGCGCACCGCGGAGTCGGTGGTGTTGACGGACTGGCCGCCGGGCCCGGAGGAGCGGTAGACGTCGATCCGCAGGTCGTTCGCGTGGATCTCGACGTCGACCTCCTCGGCCTCGGGCGTGACGAGCACACCGGCGGCGGAGGTGTGGATACGGCCCTGGGACTCGGTCGAGGGCACGCGCTGCACGCGGTGCACCCCGCCCTCGTACTTCATCCGCGCCCAGACGCCCTGGCCGGGCTCGGTGGCGCCGTTGCCGCCCTTGGTCTTCACGGCGACCTGGACGTCCTTGTAGCCGCCCAGCTCGGACTCGGTGGAGTCGATGATCTCGGTCTTCCAGCCGACGCGCTCCGCGTACCGCAGGTACATGCGCAGCAGGTCGCCGGCGAACAGGGCCGACTCGTCGCCGCCCGCGCCCGCCTTGATCTCCAGGATGACGTCCTTGTCGTCGCTGGGGTCGCGCGGGACCAGCAGCAGCCGGAGCTTCTCGGTGAGCTCCTCGCGCTGCTTCTCCAGGTCCTTGACCTCGGCGGCGAAGTCGGGGTCGTCGGCGGCGAACTCCTTCGCCGTCTCGATGTCGTCCCCGGTCTGCTTCCAGGAGCGGTACGTCGCGATGATCGGGGTCAGCTCGGCGTAGCGCTTGTTGAGCTTGCGCGCGTTGGCCTGATCGGCGTGGACCGACGGGTCAGCGAGCTTCTTCTCAAGATCGGCGTGCTCGCCGATGAGTTCCTCGACCGCCTCGAACATCTCCGGCTCCAATGGACTGCCCCCGGCACCATCACGGACTCGGGGACGTAGGTACGGCATGGGGGTTCGTACGGGGTTCCCTGCTCGATCGAACTGCGCGATCGATCTGCTCGATCGCGTTCGAGAGCGAGGGGTGGGGCTGCACCGCAAAGCGCCGGTCCCAGCGCCCCCGGACGGAGGCACCGAAGACCGGCGCTGTGAGCTCGCTACTTGCTGTCGGCCGCAGCCTTGGCCTTGCCGAAGCGGGCCTCGAAGCGGGCCACGCGGCCACCGGTGTCGAGGATCTTCTGCTTGCCCGTGTAGAACGGGTGGCACTCGGAGCAGACCTCGGCGCGAACGGTGCCGCTGGAGATCGTGCTGCGGGTGGTGAACGACGCGCCACAGGTGCAGCTGACCTGCGTCTCGACGTACTCGGGGTGGATGTCGCGCTTCAAGGTGTCTCCTAGTTTCGGGAGGGCGCCGGGTCGCTGCCGCGGATTGCGGGGGCGTGAACCGGGGCCGACTGTCCAGTCTGCCAGGACTGGTGCCATCTCCCCAAACCGGGGGACGGCCGGGGGTATTCCCCAGGGCCTCTGCGGGGGTGCCAGGAGCTCGCCGCGGGCGGGTGCGGGACCGTCGTGGCCGGGCGCGCAGTTCCCCGCGCCCCTTGCGGGGCCGGGGCGGAGCACGATCAATTACCGGACGACGCCCTTGGCGTCCCCACTCGCCGTACCCTCCGTCGCCGACTTCGGGATCGCGCGATCGTTCTTCAGCGCGTCCCAGACCACCGCGGCCTTGTCCTTCTCGACGAGAACACGGTTGCCGTCAGCCGGGTCGTACTGCACCGGCAGCGTGACCATGTTCATCTTCGACGAGCTGATGCCCTTGAGCCCGTTGGCGAAGGACGCCAGGTCCTTGACCGAGGCCAGGTCGGAGTCGGTGGTGACCGTCTTCGTCGCGGTGTCGGCGAGGTCGTACAGCTTCTTCGGGCTGGTCAGTACGCCGACGCTCTTGACCTGCTCGACCAGCGCCTTGATGAACGCCTGCTGGAGCTGGATCCGGCCGAGGTCGGAGCCGTCGCCCACCCCGTGCCGCGTACGCACCAGGCCGAGGGACTGCTTGCCGGTCAGCCGGTGCGTGCCGGCCTTGAGGTCGAGGTGGCTCTCCTTGTCGGTGATGTCCTTGGTCGTGGTGACCTCGACACCGCCGAGTTCGTCGATGAGCTTCTGGAAGCCGCTGAAGTCGACCTCGACGTAGTGGTCCATGCGGATACCGGTCATCGACTCGACGGTCTTGACCGCGCAGGCGGCGCCGCCCGTCGAGTACGCCGAGTTGAACATCGCCAGGGACGCGGCGTCGTGCTCGACGCCCTCGCTGTCGGTGCACGCGGGCCGGGGGACGAGCGTGTCGCGCGGTATGGAGACCACGCTGGCCTTCTTGTGGCCCTCGTAGACGTGCACGACCATCGCGGTGTCGGAGCGGGCGCTGCCGTCGTCGGTGCCGCCGCCCAGGTCCTTGTTGGTGCCGGAGCGGGTGTCGGAGCCGAGTACGAGGATGTCCTGCGAGCCGTTGTCGACGTCGAGGGGCCGGTCGGAGCCGAGTGCCTGGTCGATGTCGACGCTCTTGATGTTGTCGTTCAGGTTGAAGTACACGTACCCCAGGCCCGTGCCGCCCAGAACGAAGACACCCGCCGCGGACCAGGCCGCGATGACGAGCGCCTTGTGACGCGTGCTCCGCGGTTTACGGCGATGGCCGGATTGAGGTGTGCTCTCGGCAGGCATGTGCTCCTCAGTTCTCGCTGGTCGGCTCGGCTACCCCCTGCGGTCAGGGTCAGGCGTGGTCATGTGCCGTGACGTCTCTGTCAGGACCCGTCTGTTCAGACGTTGAAACCGAAAAAAGGGTTGCACAACGCACTGTGACCGTACTGTGCGAACACGGACACAACGGGTGACCTATGGGGTGCGCCGTCGGCGGCTCACCTGCGCTTACGTGGGCGGAAGCCCCGCCTCCGCGCCACCGTGTCGACCTTCACAGCTGTGGCGAAGATCTCCGGAGACGCGGTACGGGGACAACGCGGAGGGCCGCCCCCCGATGGCACGGGGACGGCCCTCCGCGGTACCGGCTGCGCCGGCTGAGACCTCAGTCGTTGCCGTTGCCCGGCATCGGCGTCGTCTTCTGGATCTGCAGCAGGAACTCGGCGTTCGACTTCGTCTGCTTCATTTTGTCGAGCAGCAGCTCGATCGCCTGCTGCTGGTCGAGCGCGTGCAGCACGCGACGCAGCTTCCAGGTGATGGCGAGCTCGTCGCTGCCGAGCAGGATCTCTTCCTTACGCGTACCGGACGCGTCGACGTCCACCGCCGGGAAGATGCGCTTGTCGGCGAGCTTGCGGTCGAGCTTCAGCTCCGCGTTGCCCGTGCCCTTGAACTCCTCGAAGATGACCTCGTCCATGCGCGAGCCGGTGTCGACCAGCGCGGTGGCCAGGATCGTCAGCGAGCCGCCGTCCTCGATGTTGCGCGCAGCACCGAAGAAGCGCTTCGGCGGGTACAGCGCGGTCGAGTCGACACCACCGGACAGGATGCGGCCGGAGGCCGGGGCGGCGAGGTTGTACGCACGGCCCAGACGCGTGATCGAGTCGAGCAGCACGACGACGTCGTGGCCCAGCTCCACCAGCCGCTTGGCACGCTCGATGGCGAGCTCGGCGACCGTGGTGTGGTCCTCGGCGGGACGGTCGAAGGTCGAGGAGATGACCTCGCCCTTCACCGACCGCTGCATGTCGGTGACTTCTTCCGGACGCTCGTCGACGAGGACGACCATCAGGTGGCACTCGGGGTTGTTGACGGTGATCGCGTTGGCGATCGCCTGCAGGATCATGGTCTTGCCGGTCTTCGGCGGAGCCACGATCAGACCGCGCTGGCCCTTGCCGATGGGCGCGACGAGGTCGATGATGCGGGTCGTCAGCACACCCGGGTCGGTCTCCAGACGGAGCCGGTCCTGCGGGTACAGCGGCGTCAGCTTGTTGAACTCCGGGCGTCCGCGCCCCGATTCGGGCGCCATGCCGTTCTGCGAGTCCAGGCGGACGAGCGCGTTGAACTTCTCGCGGCGCTCGCCGTCCTTGGGCTGGCGGACGGCGCCGGTGACGTGGTCACCCTTGCGCAGACCGTTCTTGCGGACCTGGGCGAGGGAGACGTACACGTCGTTCGGACCGGGAAGGTAGCCCGAGGTACGGATGAACGCGTAGTTGTCGAGGATGTCCAGGATGCCCGCGACGGGGATCAGGACGTCGTCGTCGGCGACCTGCGGCTCGTTCGGGCCGAACTCGTCGCGGCCACGGCGGCCACGGCGGTCGCGGTAACGACCGCGGCGGCCACGGCGGCCACCCTCGAAGTCGTCGTCGTCCTGCGGGCCGTTGTCACGCTGCCGGTCCTGGCGGTCCTGACGGCCGCCGCCCTGCCGGTCCTGGCGCTGCTGGTTGCCGCCGCCCTGGCCCTGGCCACCCTGGTTGCCCTGGCCGCCCTGCTGCTCGTCGCCCTTGCCACCACGGCGGTCGCGGTCGCGGCCCCCGCGGTCACGGTCGCCGCGCTCACCGCGGTCGCCACGGTCGGCGCGGTCACGACGGTCGCGGCGGCCCTGACGGCCGTCGGTCCCGCCGTCCGAGCCGTCGCCCTTGGCCTCGCCCTGGGACTGCGCGGACTCGTCGGTCCTGACCTCGGTCTTCGCCTCGGCGGTGATCGTCTCGGGGCTGCCCGCCTCGGCGGTGGCGCGACGCCGGCGGCGCTCGGCCGGAGCGTCGTCCCCACCGCGCTCGCCGCCCTCGCTCGCCCGGGCGGGGCCACCGGCCGGCTGGCCGGGGATCTCGATCTGCTGCTGAGCCACGGCCTTCTCGGCCTTGGCCTCCGCCTTCTTGTCGGCGGGAGAGACGGCCTCGTCCCCCGTACGAGCCTTCGAGGTGGCCCGGCGCTTGGGCTTCGTCTCGGTGGCGTCCCCGGCGGAGGGCGCGGCCTTGGCCGAAGCACCCCCGCCGCCCTGCGCCTCCTTGATGACCTCGATCAGCTGGCTCTTGCGCATCCGCGCCGTGCCCCTGATGCCGAGGCCGGATGCGACCTGCTGCAGCTCGGCCAGCACCATGCCCTCGAGGCCGGTACCGCGGCGCCGACGGGAGCCGGCACCGGTGGCAGGCGCGGAGGCGTCCGTGGCGGGCGCGGCAGCGGTCTCCTCGACACGTGCGCCCATCAGATCGGTGGTGTCGCTCACGAAGGGTCCTTCCCTGGAGCGGACGTCGGCCTGTCTGGCTCGGCGACCGGTTGTGCTGTCCGACAGTGGTCCGTCATGTGTGGACCGTGCCGGGGCGGTGGTCCGCCAAAAGGCGGAGGGAATTTCTGGGATGACGTTTCCCGGGGCCGCGGACTTGAGGTTCTGTGTCCATCGGCTCGTTCACGCCGGTTCCGGAGCGTACTCAGCACCGCTCAGCGCCTAGCACCCAATGCATGGCACAAAGCGATTTGGGGGGCTCCCGGAAGAATGATTGTCCCGGACGGGGACGTGAAGCACCTCGCCATGGTGGGGTCGGGTGCAGACTTGAGGTTAACACTACCGGATCCAACAAACATTCCCCCTCTCGAAATCCGGCAACCGAGTGTCACGGAGCAAGCGGCAGCACGCTCGCTCCGGTGGCGTCGAGGCCCAGCCGGTTGGCCGCCCAGCCCTCTCCCGCCAGTTGTGCGACCTTGTCGGCCGCGGCCTCGTCGGCGAGCGCGAGCACGGTGGGCCCGGCACCCGAGATGACCGCGGGAATCCCGTCCGCCCGCAGCCGCTCCACCAGCGCGGCGCTCTCCGGCATGGCCGGCGCGCGGTACTCCTGGTGCAGTCGGTCCTCGGTGGCGGGCAGCAGCAGCTCGGGGCGCCTGGTGAGGGCCTCGACGAGCAGTGCGGCGCGGCCCGCGTTGGCGGCGGCGTCGACGTGCGGGACCGTACGCGGAAGGAGTCCGCGGGCGGTCTCCGTCAGTACTGCCTTGCCGGGTACGAAAACCACCGGAACGATGGAATCGGCGGGTTCCATCCTGATGGCGCGCGCCGCCCCGTTCTCCAGCCAGGACAAGGTGAATCCGCCGAGCAGACAGGCCGCGACGTTGTCGGGATGACCCTCGATCTCGGTGGCGAGCTCAAGGAGCGCGGTGTCGTCGAGCTTGCTGTCGCCGCCTATGGTCACCGCGCGTGCGGCGACGATGCCGGCGCAGATCGCGGCGGACGAGGAGCCGAGGCCCCGGCCGTGCGGGATGCGGTTGGCGCACACGATCTCAAGACCGCGGGGCTGTCCGCCCAGCAGGTCGAAGGCGGTGCGCAGGGACCGTACGAGGAGGTGGCGCTCGTCGCGCGGCAGCGTCTCGCTTCCCTCACCCGCGATGTCGATGTGCAGGCCGGAATCGGCCACGCGGACGACCACGTCGTCGTACAGCCCCAGTGACAGGCCGAGGGCGTCGAAGCCCGGGCCGAGGTTGGCACTGGTGGCGGGGACGCGCACCCGGACGGCGGCGGCGCGGAACGCTGGACCGGCCATCGCTCGATGACTCTCCTTGAGCTTGAGCTGCGAGATTTTCGAAATCCTGCGAGACGTACGGAGAATGCGGAAGACCCGGAGGCCGCAGGGGCGGCGCGGCACCGCGGCATATGCGGCGGGCGGGTTCGGTACAGCTTATCGAAGGAAGGTTCAGTGGCGACATAGGGCGCACAGGAGGCGCACGATGCGTGTCGTAAGCCCGCATGCGCACCCCCTGACGGATGCCTCTTCCCGTGCCCTGTCGGGCAGGTGTGCCGTGTGGTGCGGCTACGCCAGGCCCAGACGCTCGGCGGCCGTGGCCGCGTCGACCGGGACGGTGACGGGCTGCGGGGCTCCCGCGACGGCCCAGTCCGGGTCCTTGAGGCCGTTCCCGGTCACCGTGCAGACGATGCGCTGTCCCGGGTCGACCTTGCCCTGCTCGGCCGCCTTGAGCAGACCGGCGACGGAAGCCGCCGAGGCCGGCTCGACGAAGACACCCTCCTGCGCGGCCAACAGCCGGTAGGCGCGCAGGATCTCACGGTCCGTCACCTCGTCGATGAAGCCTCCCGACTCGTCCCGCGCGGCGAGCGCGTACTGCCACGAGGCCGGGTTGCCGATGCGGATCGCGGTGGCGATCGTCGAGGGGTCCTTGACGATCTCGCCGCGCACGATGGGCGCGGACCCGGACGCCTGGAAGCCCCACATGCGCGGGGTCCGTGCGGCGATCTTGTCGGCGGCGTACTCGGTGTACCCCTTCCAGTACGCGGTGATGTTGCCCGCGTTGCCCACCGGGAGGACGTGGATGTCGGGGGCGTCGCCGAGCATGTCCACGATCTCGAACGCCGCGGTCTTCTGCCCCTCGATACGCACCGGGTTCACGGAATTGACCAGTGCCACCGGGTAGTTGTCGGAGAGGTTGCGCGCCAGGGTGAGGCAGTCGTCGAAGTTGCCGTCGACCTGGAGGATCTTCGCGCCGTGCACGAGGGCCTGGCCCATCTTGCCGAGCGCGATCTTGCCCTGCGGCACGAGGACGGCGCACACCATCCCGGCGCGTACCGCGTAGGCGGCCGCCGAGGCAGACGTGTTGCCCGTGGAGGCACAGATGACGGCCTTCGCGCCTTCCTCCTTGGCCCGGGTGATGGCCATGGTCATGCCGCGGTCCTTGAAGGACCCGGTGGGGTTGGCACCCTCGACCTTGAGGTGGACCTCGCAGCCCGTGCGCTCGGAGAGCACCTGCGCGGGCACGAGCGGCGTACCGCCCTCACGCAGGGAGACAACCTGCGTGGTGTCGGACACCGGCAGCCGGTCCCGGTACTCCTCGATGATTCCGCGCCACTGGTGGGTCATTGCTCGTTACTCTCCTTCAACCCGCATGATGCTGGCGACACCACGCACGGTGTCGAGGTTGCGCAGCGCCTCCACGGTCCCGGTGAGGGACGCGTCGGACGCGCGATGGGTGACGACCACGAGGGAGGCATCGCCGCCTCCGTCCTGCCGCCCCTGCTGGCGAACCGTATCGATCGACACTCCGTGTTCGGCGAACACGGTCGCCACCTGGGCGAGAACGCCCGGTTTGTCGGCCACATCGAGACTGATGTGGTAGCGCGTCACGACCTCACCCATGGGCGACACCGGCAGCTGGGTGTACGCCGAGTCGCCGGGCCCGGTCGCGCCGCTGAGCTTGTTGCGGCAGACGGCGACGAGGTCCCCGAGGACGGCGGACGCGGTCGGCGCACCACCGGCGCCCGGCCCGTAGAACATGAGCTGCCCGGCGGCGTCGGACTCGACGAACACGGCGTTGTAGGCGCCGCGCACGGAGGCCAGCGGGTGGCTCAGCGGGATCATGGCGGGGTGCACCCGCGCGGTGACCGATCCCCCGTCGGCGGCCCGCTCGCAGATGGCGAGCAGCTTGATGGTGCAGCCCATCGCCTTCGCGGAGGCGAAGTCGGCGGCGGTGACCTCGATCATGCCCTCGCGGTACACGTCGTCGAGGCGTACGCGCGTGTGGAAGGCGATCCCGGCGAGGATGGCGGCCTTGGCGGCGGCGTCGAAGCCCTCGACGTCGGCGGTGGGGTCGGCTTCCGCGTACCCGAGGGCGGTGGCCTCGTCGAGTGCTTCCTGGTAGCCCGCGCCCGTCGAGTCCATCTTGTCGAGGATGAAGTTGGTGGTGCCGTTGACGATGCCGAGGACACGGTTGACCTTGTCGCCTGCGAGGGACTCGCGCAGCGGCCGGATCAGCGGGATGGCACCGGCGACGGCGGCCTCGTAATAGAGGTCCGCGTCGTGGTCGTCGGCCGCCGCGTGCAGTGCGGCGCCGTCCTGCGCGAGGAGCGCCTTGTTTGCGGAGACCACGGACGCGCCGTGCTCGAAGGCGGTGGTGATGAGGGTGCGGGCCGGTTCGATACCGCCGATGACCTCGACGACCACGTCGATGTCACCCCGTTTGACCAGGGCGGTCGCGTCGGTGGTGACCAGGGCGGGGTCGATGCCCTCACGCACCTTGGAGGGCCGGCGCACGGCCACGCCCGCCAGCTCGACGGGGGCTCCGATGCGCGCGGCGAGGTCGTCGGCGTGCGTCGTCATGATGCGCGCCACCTCTGAGCCGACTACCCCGCAGCCCAGCAGCGCCACCTTCAGCGGACGCGTACGCATCATCCGACCTCGTTTCCTCATACCGTCACGGTGGGACCAGTCTCACTCACCGGACGGGGGTTTCTACCCTTCGTCCGGATCGTGAGATGTCGATTTCATTTATGCGAGGCCGGAAAACAGGAGATCCTCCGTCCTCGCTCGTCCGTCCATGTCAGCGGACATCGAGTCAGCCGACATCGAGACGCAGTAGATCCTCCTCGGTCTCGCGGCGGACGACGACCCTGGCCTCGCCGTCGCGGACCGCGACGACGGGCGGGCGCAGGGCGTGGTTGTAGTTGCTCGCCATCGAGCGGCAGTACGCACCGGTGGCCGGCACCGCGATGAGATCGCCCGGCGCGAGGTCGGACGGCAGGAAGGCGTCCTTGACCACGATGTCCCCGCTCTCGCAGTGCTTGCCGACCACACGGACGAGCATGGGCTCGGCATCGCTCGTACGGGAGACGAGGGCGACGCTGTACTCGGCGTCGTACAACGCGGTACGGATGTTGTCGGACATGCCGCCGTCGACGGAGACGTACGTACGCAGTCCTTCGAGGGGCTTGACGGTGCCGACCTCGTAGAGGGTGAAGGCGGTCGGCCCGACGATGGCGCGGCCGGGCTCGACGGAGATCCGGGGGGTCCGCAGCTTCGCGGCCTCGCACTCCCGGGTCACGATCTCACCGAGCGCCTTGGCGATCTCATGGGGCTCGCGGGGGTCGTCGTCGCTGGTGTAGGCGATGCCGAGGCCGCCGCCGAGGTCGATCTCGGGCAGTTCGACACCGTGCTCGTCACGGACCTGGGCGAGCAGCGACACGACACGGCGGGCGGCCACCTCGAACCCGGCCATGTCGAAGATCTGCGACCCGATGTGCGAGTGGATGCCGATCAGTTCGAGCCCGTCGAGGGTGAGCGCACGCCGGACGGCCTCGGCGGCCTGTCCGTCCGCGAGCGCGATCCCGAACTTCTGGTCCTCGTGCGCGGTGGCGATGAACTCGTGCGTGTGGGCCTCGACGCCGACCGTGACGCGGATCTGCACGCGCTGTCGCTTGCCGAGGCTCTGCGCGATGTGCGCGACGCGCACGATCTCCTGGAAGGAGTCGAGGACGATACGCCCGACGCCGACCTCGATGGCCTTGGTGATCTCCGCCACGGACTTGTTGTTGCCGTGGAAGGCGATGCGGTCGGCGGGCATCCCGGCGGACAGGGCGGTGGTCAGCTCGCCCCCGGAGCACACGTCGAGGTTGAGGCCCTCCTCGTGCAGCCAGCGCACGACGGCACGCGAGAGGAACGCCTTCCCGGCGTAGAACACGTCGGCGTCGTGCCCGAAGGCGGTGCGCCAGGCGCGCGCCCGCGCCCGGAAGTCGGTCTCGTCGACGAAGTAGGCGGGCGTGCCGAACTCCTCGGCGAGCGTCGCCACATCGATCCCGCCGACACTGACCGAACCGCTCGCGGTACGCGTCACGGTCTGCGCCCAGACCTTGGGGTCGAGGACGTTGAGGTCGGCCGCCGGGGCGGTGTAGTGACCCTCGGGCAGGACATCGGCGTGACGGGGCCCGGCGGGGTGTGCGGATCGGCTCATGTCTTTTTGGGCTTCCTAGAAGATCTCAGTTCGCTTCTCAGTTCACTTCACATCAGACAGGATCAAATCAATCAGATCGGATCAGGTCTGTTCGGCTCAGGTCTGTTCAGCTCGGCTCAGAGATGGGTCGGTGCGTCGATGCCGAGCAGGGACAGGCCGCCGGCCAGCACCGTCCCGGCGGCTTCGGCGAGCGCGAGCCGGGAACGGTGGGCGGCCGAGGGTTTCTCGTCCCCCAGCGGGAGCACGGTGTGCTGGAAGGCGAGCAGCGCGTCGGCGACGGTGACGAGATGCCGCGCGACCCGGTCGGGCGCGCGGTGGCGCGCTGCGGCGGCGAGGGCGTGGGGATAGCTGTCGAGGGCGTCGAGGAGCGGGCCGGAGCCGCTCGCGCACTCCCCGGGAACGGCGGCGAATCCGAGTGCGGCGGCGTTGCGGCCGAGGGCCGTCGTGCGGGCGTACGCGTACTGGACGCGGAAGAGGGGGTTGCCCTCCCGCTGGGCGAGGTGCTCGTCGGTGATGCGGGGGTGGTCGTGGGCCGCGGGGTGGAGGAGTGCCCAGCGCGCGGCGTCGCGACCGAGGGGGGTGGGGTCCTGACCGGCGGGGACGGGCCGGAGGTCGACTTCGAGGGGCGCGGACGCAGACGCTGGCGTGGGCGTTTCGGGCGGGCCTTGGGCGGCGTCGACGGTGACGCCGAGGGGGCCGGCCCAGGCGGGTTCGAGCGCGGCCTCCGCGCCCTCGGAGGGGGCAGGGACGGCATGGCCGTTACGGACGAGGACGCCCTGGGAGCGCAGAATCCGGGTGAGGACCTGCCCGATGACGGCGGCGCGCACTTCGCGGGGGTGACGCAGCTGGACGACCTGCCCGGTCGGCCCGTCGGCGTACCCGTACCGCTCGCGGCGCCGCAGGATCTCCGCGACGAGGGCGGACCCGCGGCCGGCGAGGGTGATGTTGAGGAACCCGGGCCCGGAGATGTCGACGCGCTCAACGCCCGTCACTCCACTGAGGTGGGGCCGCAGGATCTCGGCGACCTCCTTCGGCGGCCGACCGGCGGGACGGGCCAGCTGGAGGGCGACGTTGGTGGCGTAGTCCCCGCGCCCGCCGGGCCCGGGCGGCACGACCTGCGCACGCTCCGGCACGGCCACGACCAGCTCGCCCTCGTCCACGGCACGGCGCACGGCGCGCAGAACGGTGCTGGAGAGCTCGACTGGGGTCACGGGACAAGCGTAGGGGAGGAGGGGGGTGGGTAGGCGAATGGGTTTGGGCGATGGTCCGGCATATGGACGCTTGCCTTCTTCGCGTGCTGCTCAGCTACCGGTACGGCCGGCGCGCTCGGGTCCGCCGGGCCCGTACAGACTCTCGGCACTGTCGAACGACGAACCGGAGCCGCCGCCGCTCCCGGAGGCACCGCCGACACCGGTGTCGGCGGTCTCCCGCCGCTCCCGCAACTGGCGTACGAGCCGGACCAGGTCCGCGGGCTCGAAGGGCTTGGAGAGGAAGGCGTCGACGCCGACGCCGAGCCCGCTCTCGACCTCGTACTGCGTACAGGCGCTGATGATGGCGAGAGGGAGGTTGCGGGTGCGCGGATCGGCCCGGAGCCGGGCGGCGGTCCGCAGCCCGTCGAGCCGGGGCATGACCACGTCGAGGGTGACGACATCGGGGCGCACCTGGTGGATGACGTCCAGGCACTCGACACCGTCAGCCGCGGTCACGACCTCGAAACCCTCCAGTTCGAGGTTGACCCTGATCAGTTGCCGGATGACCTTGTTGTCGTCCACAACAAGCACCCGACCCGACGCGCCTGGCACAACTTGAGAGTAGGTCGGCGCGCGGGTTCGCGTCCGGCTTTTCCCTACTTCCACCCCACGCGGGGGATGCCGGCCCGTGCCCCGGGATGAGCCCTGCCCCAGCCCCAACCAAGATCCAACGAACCCCGGACACCCCTTCCCCACCCCTCCAAATCCGTTCATGAACACCCGGAGAGAGCTGGTAGTGTTCAACCCGTCGCCGCAACCACAGCGTCCGACACGCCCCCGTAGCTCAGGGGATAGAGCAACGGCCTCCGGAGCCGTGTGCGCAGGTTCGAATCCTGCCGGGGGCACTCGCCAGTCAGCCAGCCAAATTAGGCGCTGAGCTGGGCGGATGCCTAGATGAGAGAGCGGGAGTCAGTCTCACTGACTCCCGCTCTCTCTCGTTGTCTCTCAGTGTTCGCGCACTATCTGCGATACGTGCGACACACCTCCGAGGCACCAAGCGTCTCAACCAAGTACACCCTGACCGATCCTGCCCAAATGATGCTGCGATGGATGAGGGCAAGCAAAGCTGCTTGCCTCGGTGCGCGGCAGGGTGTCGAGGCAGCAACAGCGCAAGTGACCGTCTCGGCGGTCAGCCTACTTAGCTTGAAGCGAATCTGCCTGAACTGCCTACGTATCAATCATGCGGGGCGGGTGCAGGAGGGCGAAGATTTCCCGAGCCACATATCGCTTGAGGCTCCGTATGATCTCACGTCGCGTCTTTCCCTCTCGTTGACGTCGCTCTAGGTACGCCTTACTGCGCGGATCGTAACGGAGACGTGTTTGAACGATACGGTAAAGAGCAGCGTTGGCCTGCCGATTGCCACCTCTATTGAGACGATGACCCTGTTTGCTACCAGATGAGTACTCGATCGGGCTGACCCCACACATGGCAGCAAAGGATGATTCACCATTAATGCGATGAGAATTGTCACCCATGACAATCAACAAGGTGGCGCCAGTATCTAGCCCGACCCCAATCGTCGCCATTAGCTCTGAAAAGTGCTCTTTCAGCAACCGAGACAGGCGGCACTTCAGTTGCCGAATTTGCTCCGTCAGATACTTTATTCGTTCAGCTAGAAGCTTCAGAGTGAAACAGGTGGCCCCCATGAGGGGGTCACCTGACCTAGTATGGTCAAGTTTCGAACAAGCCTGGATGAGCGACGGAATACTTAGGCCAGACAGTTTCTCGCGTAACTGAGGCTCGACTGTAACGATAATACTTCTGAGCTGATTTACGGTCTGGGTTCGCGACTTGACGGCACCGTCTTTGGCAACCTTATAAATTCGGGCGATTTGCGCTGGCCCATCGCCTGTCTTGGCGTGCGCAACGGCTCGTCCGCCAAGCACAGCTTGGGCAGCAGCCTGCGCGTCGATCCAGTCGTTCTTATCCTGTCGCTTCCGTTTCGATCGAGATACGCCGGGGACCTCGATCACCTCGACCCCCGCCGTCAGCAGCTGCCTGCTCAGGGCGGCGCCGTAACTTCCAGTTCCCTCTACACCCGCCTTACGCAAATCTCCGAATGTACGCGCCCAGTCGCAGAGTTGTTTGTAGCCGAGAGCGGAAGCCGCAAATCGTTTTCTGGCGATCAGTGATCCGTTCATCGTGATCAATGCAGCTACATGAAAATCTCGATGCGTATCAACACCTAGAATTATCTCACGCGCATCAGAATCAGGGCGAACGGCTACTCGCTTTTCAGACACAACCTCTCCTTGGTTTCCGCGTGCCCTCGGTCCGCAATTTTGGTCAGCAGGCGATTAGCGCATTCATAGCGTACATATCACTTCAGACACACATTGCGGACCGAGTCTCACGCACGGCGCTTCGCGCGGGCAGCGACATCAAGTGAGAAAGACACTGCGGTCCAATTCAGGCGAAAGTCAGCGCCTTTACAGGATGCACCGCAGCGAGATCCCTTCCCACTGCTAGCCATCGGTAATCTCGAATACTTGCTCAGCCGGGCGCAGTTGAAGCCAGACCGCGCGCCGCTCGTCAGGCCCAATGCGCCCCGGGGCCGGGTGCCTCTGGACTAGAGGGTGTCTCCCTCATCCTCCAGCGCTTTAGTGATCTTCGCGTTGGCTGCTTCCTCGTGGCCGTCGATACAGCCGTGGTACCTGCGGTGGATCACCTCTGGGGAGTTGCCTACTCGCCGTGCCACCTCCGCGATCGGCACGCCCGCGTTCAGCCACCGCGTGATGCACGCGTGCCGTAGGTCGTACGGGCGCCCCGCCAACGGCGAGTCGACACGGTCCGGTGGGAGGGCGAACAGTCGCGCTTCCTCCCACACGCGCCAGTACGTCGATGAGCCGACCGCTCCCCCACGCTCATTCCCGAACACACGGCTCTCTTTGGCGGTCCCGAACTCCTTCAGATGGGCCCGAAGGATGGCGACCAGGACGGGCGGGATGGGGACCGGACGGTCCGAGTCCACCTCTCGCGCTTTCAGGCCCCGGCGGTCGTGCCGTTCACCTGAGTCGGTCCACTGCTTACCGGAGATAGGACGTGTCTCCCGTAGCGTCAGCGTGCCCCAACCCGCGTCCGGCAAGTGACAGTCGGACAGCCGCAGTCCGACCGCCTCAGCGGGTCTGAGACCCGCGTAATAGAGCACCGCGTAGAACGCGACCAGGCGCCTCCCGCGGTTTCGGTCCCACGATCCGACGTAGGAAACAGCTGTGAGCAACTGGCGGCCCTGTACGGCGTTTACGAGGACGCGCCGGTCCACCACGGCGCCGGAGCCTACGCGCTTCTTGTGGGCCCCTTGGAGGCGGTTCTCTGGAAGTTCCTTGGCGGCCACCGCGTATTCAAGGGCCGTGTTCAGGACGCGGCGACGTCGCTTGTGCGTCTCGCCTGCCGCGGGGGTGCCGTCCAGTCGATAGCTGATCCGGTACACCACGTCCTCGAACACCTCAGCGTCGACCAGGTCGGCGACCGGCCGGTCCTGCATCGTGAGCCATTCGTACGCGGCTTTCAGTTCGGCCGGCGGTTCCTGCCCCGCGTTCGCGGGGACGATCCCCCACCGAAAGGCCAGCCGCAGATCCGTGTCGTCAGGGGTGTTCTCCCCGCGCTTCACCATGGCGAGCGCCACGGCCGCGAGTCCGTCCGCTATGCCCTCGCGCGTCTTGGCCGCGCTCATCCGCCACCGTCCGGCGAGGTACCTCCGGCAGAACTCGAACCACCGCAACGACGGCTTGACCTCAGCCACGGTTGCCGCCGCCTCCGCCGCACGGACTTCGGACTCAGGTTGTCCGCTTGCGATCTCGAACGCTTCCCCCCGCCGCATGGCCTGCCGGAGCTCCGATCGGCGGCTGTCGGCAAGTGCCGAAGTGGCGAACGTCGCGCTGCTCACCTTCCCGCCTACGACCCAGCGGAGTTGATACGGACGCGCCTTCCGGTTGACCGTCGTGACCTTCCACAGTCGGACATCGAGGGAGTATCCCGGCCGCGCCTCCCCGTGCGGACGGAGAGGCGAGGCGTCATCGGTCGTGCTCACGCGGCGTCCTCCCGCTCCGCAAGCCAACGCTCGTATTCGGACCGGCGGATGCGGACGTCTCCGTTCGGCAGCTTGATCGAGCGCGGGCCCTTCCCGAGTTGGCGCCACCGGTAGAACGTCGACGGAGCCACCTTCAGATCAGTGATGACCTCCGCGACGGTCAACTTCTCCTCCAGCGCGCGGGAACTCATACCGCCGTCCCTTCGGCCTCGGTCGACCCGGACAGCCCGGACAGCTCCAATTCCGACTGTCCGGGTTTTTCGTGCTGGTCAGATGGGGTAACCGGACAGTCGGACAGTCCGGACACCTCCGGTACGCCCTGTGTCCGGGTCTCGGTGTCCGGGTAGTACCGGCCGCTGCCGTCCCTGGTGAGCTGTCCCGCTTCGGCCATGCGGGAGCACGTCCGGCGGATCGTGTCGATGTCGACCTGCGACAGCTCGCCCGCCATGTCCTTGGGCTTCGCTCCGGGGTGAGCGCGGACGTAGCGCAGGATCGCGGCTCGGGTGTCCCCGACGGTGTGGTCAGTCGCAGGGCCGTCCAGCAAGTGCCAGGCTCCGGAGGCGGATTGGAACTGAAGCGCGTACTCGGCTTCGTCCACGTCCCTGCCGGTGACGTGCAGGATGCCGTCTGCCTGTCCGCGGGCCCGCTTCAGTACGAGCGTGGCATCTGCGGCGCCCGCGATGCCGTTGGTTCCCGAGACCTCCGTCAGGAAGTCCTCGGAGGCGGCCTTGCGCACGTGGTGGACGAGGACGACAGCCACGCTGTAGTGATCGGCGAGTCGTTTCGCGTAGCTGACGGACACATAGTCGGCGTCGTACGCCGACACGCCTTGCGGGGCCTGTCCTCGCATTTTGGCGAACACGTCGATGACGACCATGCGCGCATCGGGGTTGCGGTCCAGCCACTGTGCGATGGCCTCTGTGCCGCCCTGGGGGAAGGGTGGGCATTCGGTGACCAGGGTCAGACCGGCAGGCGCCGGCTGTCCTCCCAGGAGCTTGCCCATGCGACTCTGAAGGCGGCGCGGGGTGTCCTCCAAGGCGAGGTAGAGGACCGGTCCGCCCTGGACGGGCACGGAGTCGAACGCCTGTCCTCCGGCCGCGACCGCGAGGGCGAGCCCGAGGGACAGCCACGACTTGCCGACCTTGGGCGGTCCGGCGAGCAGGCTCACGCCTTCGGCGAGGATGCCGGGCACGGCCCATTTCGGCTCGGGGAACTCCGTGGCCATGAGCTGATCCGCTGTCCACGCGGTCCGCGGGCGCTCCCGCTTCGGCGGTGTCGCTGCTGAAGGCTGAGGGTCGCTGGGCACGGAATAGAGGTGCAGGGGCGGGATCGGGTTGGCGCTCATGCCGCGACCGTCCTGGGGCGCCGCGCCCCGGCCCTGAGGCCGGAGGCGATGGTGCGGTGTGCCTCGCGCTCGCCCTGGCCTACTTGGAGAGCGGCGGTCAGCAGCCAGCCGGTCACGTCGGCTTCGCTCAGCTCTCCCCCGGCAACGAGCTGTCCGAGGGCGACCGAAGCGATGTACAGCGCGTTGTTGTGCTGGTCCTCTCCGGACTCGGCGACCCGCGCCACTTCCCCGTTGACCGCGGACCGCAGGAAGGCCGCACGTCGTCCGCGACCGGTGAGAGCGACCCTGATGGGCGTCTGTGGCGGCAGCGGGGCGGGCCGAAGGAGATCGGCTAGCCAGCCCGGCAAGGGCGCCACAGGGGCGTGGTCGGCCACCTCGTACGGGCGTCCGGCGAAGGTGCTGCCCGCGGCGACAACGAGTCCGCCCACGGCGCGGGTGTCGACCTTCCAGCCGAGTCCCCGGGCGCTGTCCCCGGCGGTGTTTCGCAGAGGCTCGCCCTCGGGCGCGGCGAAGTAGAGGTGAGTGCCGCCGCTCCAGGTGCGGACCGTGTACGTGTCGGCGGGGAAAGGCTGGCCGTGGCGCTCGCAGAGCACGGTGAGCACGTCGGCTCCGTCCGTGACCCCGTGCTCGCCCCAGTCGGCCGGCGGGGTGTCGGCGGCATGCTTGGGCCGGTCCAAGTCGATGATGACCAGTCCGGAAGGTCCGGCGGCGATACCGACGTTGTACGCGGCGCGTGACCAGCATCGGGTGATGCGCTCGCGGTCGGTGGTGGCGTGCTGTTCCCATGCGGAGATGGCGGGGCGCTTGTCACCAGGCACGAGAGGGAAGACGTGCCAGTCTCGCGACGCTGCGTCAAGCGCTGAGGCGAGCTGGGCAGGGCCGTCGGGGTACGGCATCCTGGGGTTCTCCTGTTCTGTCTTCGGATAGGCAGGGAGAACCGCGGCGGCGGGCGACCTTGCTGGGGAGTCCCGCCGCCGCGGCGTTGCTACTGGTTATTGGCCCAACGGGCGTATTCCTGCCGGACGTAGCCGCGCGGGTGGGCGATGCTGGCCGGGTCGTCGGGCCCATACGGGTCGCCGTAGTAGTCGCCGTGGCCTTCCCGGTCGGCCGCGATGAGCTGCCGGGCGGCATTGGCTGCGATGTCGTCGCTGCCGTTGGGGACTCCGTCGGCCTCGTAGCTCAAGACGATGCGGTCCAGCACTGCGGCCTTGCGCAGCCAGTACTCACGGCTCATGTCGTCGTCTTGTGAGTGTGTGATCACTGTCCTGGCCGCTGCTGTGGTCCATCCGATCTCTTCGGTGATGTCGGGGGCGGTGGCGTAGACGCTCTTAGGTGTCGGCCAGGCCGTCAGCCACACCTCGGTCTCGTGGAGGCGTCGCGTTGCGGCATGCAGCTTGGCGTCCAGCACGGCGGGGGCAACGTCGGTGAAGGAGTGGAGGGCGACCGTGGCGGCGATGATGACGTCGCAGAGTTCGTCGGCCACGTCCGCGCGGCTGTGCGTAATGCCCTTGCGGGGGTTCTGGCCCGTCATCCCGATGTACGCGGCAGCGGCCTCTCCTGCTTCCTCCGTCACCTTCAGCAGGCGCGTAGAGATCTCTTTGTCGTCGGTGCCGTTGGCCTCGTTGAGAGTGGTGGCGATGCGGTGGGTCGCGGGCCACAGAGCGGTACTCATGCGGACTTCCTTTCAGCGGCGGTGAGTTGAAGGGGCAGGGAGGCGGGCGCGGTCCGCCCGGGCAGGTGCCGCACGTTGGTCTTGCTGGGGGTGGGGGCGTCGTCGTGGAAGCGGTGGGTGCCGAGATCACGACTTCCGGCGTGGTGGCGGGGTGCGTCGGGGTGGGTGTGGTTCCACCGCTCTGCACACACCTTGTGGACGGGCTCGTCGGCGTGCGAGCGCATCGGCGTGGGCTTGCGGCACAGGGCGCAGGGCAGGTCTTCGAACCGGTCGAAGTGCAGGGCCTCACGCCAGATCAGCAGGCGTATCGCGCCTGCGTTCATGCGGCGCGGTGGTGCGTCGGTAGCTCCGGCAGGCCTGCCGCATCCAGCGCGGTGGGGTCGAAGCCGGGCAGCATCGCGCGGGCGGTGAGCGCGGCGGCGAGCTGTTCGGCGTAGGCGGCGCCGGTGCGGGCCACTTCGATCCGTGTCGTTCCGCGGATGGTCTCGACACGCTCGATGTGGGCGTGTTCCTCGCGCCGGTCGCTCACGTGCCGCTCGAACGCCACGCTTGTGCGACGGTCGTCGCGCCAGTACCGGGCGGCGAGCCCGTAGGTGACGGCGGTTGCCAGCACCCACAGCAGCAGGGGCAGCGAGAGCCCGTCGGTGTATCCGGCAACTCCGGCGAGGGCGAGCCCGCCGGAGGTGGCGAACGCGGTTCCGGCGATGACGGGGTCTCCGGCGCGGCCGACGCTCGCGCAGGCGCCGGCCGCCGCGGCGGCGAGGGACAGCGCGGTCATCAACACGGCATTGCCGAGGGAGTGTTCAGCGCCGTTGGCGTTCCAGATCCGGGCCAGGATCAGCACGGTGGACGTGGCCAGCACCGGTGCGGTTTTGGGGGCGATGAGGGCGAGCCAGTGGCGCGCCACGATCTGTTCGTTCACCGGGTGCTCCTACAGGTCCGGGAGCGCGGTGACCACGGCGCTCATGAGTTCGTTGACGGTGGTGGCGGCGCCGCTGTCGGCGAGGTAGAAGCCGAACATCACGGCGACGAACGCGGAGCCCGCTCCGAGGGTCTTGGAGCGCAGCAGCATGAACAGCACGAAGCCGAAGAGCAGGGCGAGGGAGATGGTCACGGCCATGCCGGTGACCTCCTTTCGGGTCAGTGGGTGCCTTCGCGGTAGATCCGCTGGGCGCGGTTGAAGAGCCAGCGGCCGATGCGGACGCGCTTGCCGCGGCCCTTGCAGCGGCGGCAGCGCTTGCCGCGCTTCGGGCGTCCCTTGCGGTCGGTGGTGGTGGCGAAGCCGAAGCCGTTGCACTTACGGCAGGTGCCGAACGGGCTCCCCGCGCACACAGCTGCGTAACACAGTGTGATGATGAGCAGGAAGACGGTAGCAAGGGCTATGGGGGTCATCAGGGTTCCTCCGGGCCGGTTTCCGGGGTTTCCGCAGATGGGGTGCTATCCGCTAGATCGCAGATGGGGTGCTGTTTGGGGTGCTAGCGGGGGTGCTACCGGTAGCAGGTGAGCCCGCTACCGGTAGCAGCCGTCCGGGGCTAGGCGGCGCCCCGGTTTCCGTCACGCTCCGCAATCGCGGCGGTGAGGTCGTCGCGGGCGATGCCGCGGCGGGTGGTGCGCTCTCCGTCGTCGGTGGTCCCGGCCACGCCGGTGGTCTTGATGCCGTGCGGCTTGAGCGCGGAGGTGACGTTCTCGCCCTTCCAGCCGCCGTAGACCTCCGGGCGCAGCTCCGCGAGCCGGGCGGCGATCCGCTCGTTCCACACCCGGTTCTCCGAGGGCGGTACGACAGCGGCGACATCGGCGAGCAGGTCGTACGACGGGCCCGTAGTGGTCTCGGCGTCCTCCCCCAGCGCGTGCCCGGACAGCGTGCCCTCGGCCTTGCGCAGCGCATGCGCGCGCTGAGCGATGGCGTGGGTGGCGTTGTCGTCCAGGTAGGCGGTGCGCACCACGACCGGCAGCGCGGTCGCGCCGGCGAGGTAGCCGTTACCGGCGTCGATCTCCGGGCGGAAGGAGGTGGCGCGCACGCCGTTCTTGTACGCCGACGTGCCCAGGATCATGTCGTTCTCGGTCTGGCCCGCGACCTTAAGCGCGAAGCGGATGGACACGTTGCCGCTGATCCCCGTGGGCAGCGAGTCCTTGTCGGGACGCTGCGTGGCCAGTACGAGGATGACCCCGAGCGCGCGACCGAGCTTGATGATGAACTCGGCGTCGTCACCTGCCCCTTTGCCGTACTTGGGGTGGGCGAACAGGTTCTGGCATTCGTCGAACACGCCGACCAGCGGCCAGAGCTTCAACGAGCGCTTGTCGGCGATCGCGCGGGTGATGCGCTTGTCCGGGCACAGGTCCCGCGGCAGCTTCTTGATCACACCCGCACGCCGCATGACCTCGGCACGCAGCAGCTTCAGCGAATCCGCCGCGTACTTGATCGAGTCGTCGTCGATGCCGGACACGAACCGGTGGCTGACGCATTCGAGCGAGTCCAGGTCGCCGGTGCCCTTGTTCTCGTGCAACCACAGTTCCACCGACGGATCCAGGGCGGCGCCGCAGGCCAGCACGCGCACGGAGGCGGTCTTGCCCTGGCCGGGCAGCGAGCCGACCAGGATGTTGTGCTGGATCATCGGCACCGACTGAGCACGTCCCCGCGGGTCGATGCCGAACGGGTTCCGCTTGAAGATGTCGTGCCGACGGGCGCCTGCGAGCTGCCACTTGACGATGCCGGTCTTGGACAGGTCCCTATCCCCCACCCACAGGATGAGCCGCCCCTCGTGTTCGTCGGGGTCGGCGTCCGGCCACACGCACCCCAGCGGGCGGCGCAGGCCGGAGGCGAGCCGGGAGCGCCGGTCGGCCACGTCCGCCACGGTGACACCGAGCGGCAGGTCGATGTCCGCGCGCCAGCCCGG
Source organism: Streptomyces sp. NPDC127119 (assembly GCF_042677425.1). Classification (NCBI taxonomy): domain Bacteria; kingdom Bacillati; phylum Actinomycetota; class Actinomycetes; order Kitasatosporales; family Streptomycetaceae; genus Streptomyces; species Streptomyces sp. NPDC127119. The sequence continues at coordinate 48,591 of NZ_JBHXTO010000007.1, forward strand.
ACCCTCACGGGTGATGGGTGAGACGAACTTGATGCCGTCCTGACCCTTGGCCACGGCACTGGCGATTTGGCCGATGCCGATGGAGGCCATGGCCTTGACCACGATGTCGCTGGTCAGCTTCTGCACCTCGGTCTTGATGACCGCCCGGGTGGCGAGCGGCGCGTCCGCCGGCGCCCCGGCCCACCCGCAGCCGAGCACGGCCAGCGTGGCGGCGATGGCCTGCGTCATCGACTCCGCGCCGAACACCAGGAAAAGGCCCACCACCAGGGCGAAGATGCTGCCGAGGATGGTGAGGATCATCCGCAGCCGGACGCGCCGGTCCCGCTGCCGGGAGAGCTTCAGGTACTCATCCACCTGCTCATTGGTGGCGGTGTACTGGCGCAGTGCCTCGCCCTCGGCATCCACGGCCCAACGGCCGATCCGGCCCATGATGTTGAGCGCGCCGCGCGGGGCGCGCCAGACGAGTTTGGGCAGGTAGACGACCGGGACGCGGACCGCGTGGAAGGCGACCGTGTGCCAGGCGTGTCCGGCGAGCCAGCCGAGCGCTTCCTTGAACTCAGTGCGCGACTTCAGCCACGCCGGGAAGACGTCCAGCCGCTTGGAGTTCTTGATGCGGTCGATGACGCCGGGGCCGGACACGGTCGGCACCGCACTGTCGACCAGAGTCGACCGTGCGTCGGGCGACTCGGTCGGCTCCGGGTCGGCCGACTTCGACGGCCGGGAGGCGGCCGACGGGTCGGCTGTCGAGTCGGGCGACCCGTCGCGCGCGGTGCGGGCCTTGCCGAGGTCGACCACCTCGCCCCCGGCAGGGGCGGGCGGGTCGGTCATTTCGGCTTCCAGTCGGTTGAACAGTTCGTTGTCGTCGTCGGGGTGCTTCACTGAGACTTCCTTCCGGATCTGCGGGAGGTGGGCCCGGCCGAACGCTGTGGAGGTGAGCGGTCGGGCCCGTGTGGTGCGGTTCGTGCGTGCCCCGGGCCGGATTCGATCCGGCGCCCTCACGGCCGTGAATGCCGGGGCCCTCTGCCTGGTCAGGCGGCGCGCTGTTCCTCGGTGGCGATGCACAGGCCACAGATGCCGTGCGAGGTGGGGATGCAGTAGCCGACATCGATCCGGCAGCGGGGGCAGGTGCGCCGCGCGAGCATCGCCAGCGCGAGCGCCCCCCACTTCCGGGACGTCATCGGCCGGACCGGCTTGGCGCGGTCGACGCGGTAGAGGTACGCGACTCGTACGCCTCCGGCCCGTCGCTTGGCCCGCATCACCTGAGCCGCGATCGGTTGACCCACTGGCCGCAGTCCCCGGGCCCGGAGCTGTCGGCGGGTCGACAGGCCGTCGGGGGCCAGGCGCCACGGGTAGGTGGGAATGCCGTGCAGGGCGCCGGCCGGGTCGTAGCACTTACCGAACACCGCGGACATCAGACCGCCACCCCCACGCTCGGGGCCGCCGTGCGGGCACCGCTGCGGCCGGAGCGGCGTCCGGTGACGGTCGCGAACAGCCGCCCCAGACCCGCGCGGCGCAGTCCGGCACGAGCTTGCTTGGCCGCGTACATCGCCTCATCCGCCCGCCGCATCAGCCCGGACAGGTCATCGGCGGGGAAGTCCGTGGCGCGGACCCAGCCGAGCGAGACCGTGGTGTGCACTGCCGGGTCCTCGCCTTCGACCGGCCGGGCGAGTACGCCGTGCAGCACGGCGAACAGGTCGGCCACGGCTCCGTGTTCATCGAGCAGTACAGCGGCGAACTCATCGCCCCCGAGCCTGCCCACCACTCCGAACCGGCCGATGTGATGAACGAGCCGATCGGCGGTCGCCTTCAGCAGCACGTCACCGGCGGCATGCCCGTGGGTGTCGTTGATCTGTTTGAACTTGTCGACGTCGGCCAGCACCACCACCGCGCGGGGGTCCTTCAGCAGCACCGTGGCGCAGCGGGTGAAACTGTCGCGGGTGCGTAGGCCAGTGAGCGGGTCCCGCCGGGCGGTGTGCAGGCGGGCGCGCAGCCACCACACGTGGACCGCCCATCCCGCCGCCCCGGGCGCGCCGGAGAGCAAGGCTGTGGTCAAGGTGCTCATGCCGCCGCCCCCTCGCCGGTGTCGGTGTCGTCGATCGGGTGCAGGCGCCGGCCGTCCGCGCGCTCGCCCAACAGCAGGTCCCGCAGGACACGGGAGTTCGCTGCCGAGCAGTGCAGCGTGGTGCGGATCGCTTCGGCGTTGATCGCGTCGTCCGTCCAGTCCGCGGTCTTCTCGCGCGCTTCGGCGAGCAGTTCCGCAGGGGTCCGCGTCACCTTGGCGGTCTTGGCCTTTGCCTTGGTGGTGGTGCGCTTGCGGGGCGGCTTGGGCGCATCCGGCTTCGACGGCTCCGCGGCCTGCGGCGGTGCGGGTGGTGTGCCCTCGCTCTGCGGGGCGAGTTCACCCAGTTTCAACAGCACACGCTCGGGGTGGGGCGTCTTGGAGCGCCACCGGCGACCGTGCCGCTCCCGGAGCTCCGCGCGGGCCAGCTGCCGCTCACGCTCCCTGCCGAGCGCGTCCGCGTAGGAGGTGACCTCCCACAGCGTCATCCGGCGCCACAGGGCGAACGTGGACAGCGGGGCGAGCAGCCAACGGGAGCGGCGGATCTTCTCCATCCGGCGTCCGGTCACCGCACCGATCCGGGAGGCGTAGACGTGCGCGGCCACCTCGGACAGCACTACCCACAGCAGCGGCATCGTGCCGTGCGCCAGCTTCGCGGACAGCGACTGTCCGGCCGCGACGTTGAGCCAGCACGTGACACCGGTGAGGAACCAGGGCACAAAGCGCACCCAGCTCAGAGGCATGTCCATCCGGATCAACAGCAGATTCACCAAGGTGAAAGCCGGAATGGCCGCGTCGATGCCGATCGGCAGCATCTCCGGAGTGGCGAAGCCCCAACGGGCTCCGGCTGCGGAGACCGTGTCGAAGGATGCGATCAACCCCATCCCGCCGACGCCGACCCCCAGGACCACGGCAAGACCGAGGAGAACCTTCTCCTTGCCCGCGAGACGCGGCACCGCCGGACGCTCAATGGCCTGCGTCGTCATGCCGCACCCCCCGCCGTGATCAGGGCCGCGGCGATGAGCAGCGCGCCGCCCGCACAGGTCAGGTCGACTGCGCGCTTCAGGCCGGTGAACTTGGCCACCGCGATACGAGACAGGCCCGCGATGTGCGCGGCACGGTCGCTTGACAGAGTGGCGGTGATCTCATCCGCGGTGAGCGTGGCCCACAGCGGGAAGCCGTGCCGGCCACCACCCAGGTTCGGGCGCACCGACCGCAGCAGCAGACCGGCCGCGCCAACCAGCAGCGCCATGCCGAGACCGCCCACGATGCAGGCGGGGAGCGTCATCGGCATGTCCTTGGCGACCGTCCACGATCCGGCGAGGACCGCACCGACGAACGCGAGCAGCAGACCGGTCTTGGTGTCGGTCCGCGTGATCTCCGCCTTCACCTCCGCGTGAGCGGCGGCAAGCATGCTGTCCGGGGTGCTCATGCGGTGCCTCCCCGCATCGACGGGTTGACCAGGCCGGTCAGGGCTGCGATCTCGTCGCCGGTGAGGATGTCGCGCTCGTTCATGGCGTGGGCCACAGTGCGGATCTCGCGCCACAGGTGGGTCACCTTGCGGCGGGCCATGCCGCGCACCATTCCCCAGGACTTTCCGCCCTCGGGCACGTAGTCGCGGCCGAGCCGGAACCCGTGGCGGGCGAGCGTGTCGACGGCCAACTCACGGTCGTGATCGGCCTCGCACGCGGCAGCACGCTCAGGGGTCCACAAGCCGTAGACCATGAGGTACTGCACGTGCGCCAGCGGTCCGGCCGCACACTGTGCGGCGAACTGCCAGACATCGGTGTCCCGCCCCTGCCAGGCAGTGTTGCCGGTGACCGCCCACCCGCCGGTAGGCGACTCCCAGGCGATGACCTCGCTCGTAAAGACGCGCATGCCGTAGGCCAGGGACAGCACGGCGTGACCGGCTTCGTGGAACGCCATGCCCAATCGGGCCTGGTCGTAGCTCAGCGGCATCTGGATGCACGGGCGCGGCTTGCCCGTGTGATCGGACAGTTCCTCAGCGGTGGGGGCCATCGTCCTCATGCCGCCACCCCCTTACGTGCCGTGCGACGACGGGCCGGGCGAGCCAGCGGGACCACGTCGAACAGGTCCGGGTTCTCCTCGATGACCTCCGCAGCCATACGGATCAAGTCGTCGGGAAGGCTCGGGTCGTCGGCGAGGATGTCGCGCGCCGCGTCCTCGCGCGCCGCTCGCTCTTCGTCCGTCTCGCCCTTGACTCCGAGCCACAGCTCAACCGGGGTACCGAGCGCCAGTTCCGCGAAGTCCTCGGCAGAGGCTGCCTGTTGATTGCCGATGTACGTACGCATAGACGTTCTCCTGCGTCGATGGGACAGGGAGAGGTCCGGCGACAGGCGACCTTGCTGGGGAGTCCCGCCGACGGACACACGCGTGCTCAGGACAGTGCGGACCCCGGGGACTGCGCTCCGTTGCACCACACTGAGGTACATGTATTACGTGTTCCTCATCTTGCAGAGAGAGGCTAGCCCCGTCAAGCCCGTCGGCTGTTCGAAGTTCTGCGAGCCCCTCCGCTCGACATGCCTAGAGACTGGCTTCTCCAACGGCGACACTCGACTTCGCGCCTGTACGACCTAGGTCGTCCTTAGCTAGCGTGAAGTCGTACCAAGTCGTCCCATCTGGCCGGAGGTTGGCGTGTCGAACGAGCGACTGCGCGGCGCGATAGTGGACTTGGGCTTGACTCTTGACGAGGTCGCTCAGCGGCTCGGGGTCGCGTCCAAGACGGTCGAACGCTGGATCAACGAGCCTGAACGCAAGCCCTATCGCCGCTTCCAGTACGCGACAGCCTCACTGCTGAAGTGCGAGGTGTCGTACCTATGGCCGGACGAACGCACATCAGCCGAGGTCACAGCCTCTGGCAACGCGGAATTGGTCAGGCTCTATCCACACCGGTCCGTCGTGATGCAAACCCTCTGGACGAACCTCTACTCCAAGGCGACTCGCCAGTTTGACCTGCTGGTGTACTCCGGGTTCTGGCTCACGGAAGACGCGACGTTCCACCGCATCGTGAAAGAGAAGTCAGCCGACGGAGTGCCGATTCGCCTCATCCTGGGAGAGCCCACGGCGCCAGCCGTTGCGGTCCGCGGCGAGGACGAAGGGATAGGCGCGGCGATGGGAGGCAAGATCCGAAACGCCCTCATCAACTACGGCCCGCTCTTCGGCCTCCCCAGGGTGGAGTTCCGGCTGCACGGTACGACCCTCTACAACTCGATCTATCGGGCCGATGATGAGATGCTGGCGAACGGGCACCTCTACGGCGTCGGCGCCTACATGGCCCCCGTGCTGCACCTGCGACGTGTGCCCGGCGGTGAGCTCTTCGACGCTTACGCTGAGAGCGTTGAGAAGGTCTGGGAATCGGCCCGCCCGATCTCTTCACCTGCCGATTGGAAAGGCACTGCCTGATGAGCCGCATCGACTACTTCCGCGACCCGAACGCTCCTCAAGCCAACTCGGTGGTGCCCTCGGTCACTGCGGTCGTACGAGACGACGCGGGGCGGTTGCTGCTCATCCACAAGACAGACAACGACCTGTGGGCACTGCCCGGCGGTGGCCACGACATCGGCGAGCGCATCGGAGACACTGTCGTCCGTGAGGTCGCGGAAGAGACCGGCATTGATGTTGAGGTAGATAGCATCGTGGGGATCTACACCGACCCTGAACACGTGCTGGCGTACGACGACGGAGAGGTCCGGCAACAGTTCTCCATCTGCTTCCGGGCCCGCCCCGTCGGTGGCTCTCTGCGTACGAGTAGCGAATCAAAAGAGGTCCGCTGGGTTGCCCCAACGGACCTCGATGGACTGGTCATTCACCCGTCGATGATGCTCCGCATCCGGCATGGTCTCGACGAATCACGGCACCATCCCTACATCGGCTAACCGTCGACAGAGACCTGTACCAACCGGTCCTCAATGCGCTTCGCCGCTGCGTGGATCTCAGGAGCCGCGCGCTGAATGAACCGCCCGACAATCGTGTCAGGGCCGTACCGCTGCACAATCTCGTCCAGCCTCTCGGCCGGCGTGGTCTGCCTACCGTCGGGCGTCGTCGTCATGTCGCAGTACAGCAGGGCGTCGACCAGGTCCGGGCGCTCCAACTCGAACTCCCCCTCAAGCTCTTGCCTCAGTCCGCGCTCCTCGGCTTCCAACAGGGCGCAAGAGTGGTGAGCCACGAGACGAACGACCCGCTCGTCTGTCCTCTCCCGGTCCCGGAGGAACCGCGCACCGTCCAGCGGGTGGAAGCCCGTGGTGGCGATGGCTGGCGAGTACCCGATGTCGTGAAGCACTGCGGCGGCTTCAAGCAACTCTGCATCGGCACCCAGGATCGGCCTAAGGGAGCGAGCGCGCTCGGCGACCCCCAGCGAATGAGCCCACCGACGCGGGAGCGGATCAGACAGCAGCGATTCGGAGAGCGAGTACGCCCACTCAGTCAGTCCCATGACGGCAAAGACTACGGCCGAACCGTGGGGGTCGGGAGAGCGCGCACCGTTCGCCCCTTGCCGTGGACCGTCGCGAGCAGGCCGTTTCCCTCCATCTGGGCAAGAACCCGCCGCACCGCAGTGCGGGAGTAACCGAACCGCTCACAGAGCTTTGCTTCGGACGGATACGTATCGCCCACCGACAAGCAGTCCTCTGTGATCACGTCGGTCATCCGTTCCGTGAGAGACCGACGGTCGCCGCCACGAGCGACCCGCCATCCAATGCCAGGAGCAGACTCAACAACACCGTCGGCTTCGAGAGCCTTCAGGGCGCGACGGATCGTGTTCCGGGCGACTCCATGCGAACGCATCAGATCAGCCTCTGACGGTAGAGCGCTGTCGCCTCTCCCCGCCTCGATCTGGTTTCGCAGCGCCTCAGCAATGACCAGGTAGGTCCCGCGCGGACTGGTCTCCGGCACTTCGGCTCCTCTCATTCCACCCGCTGCCCGCCGTCAAGAGCGTCACCGGGCGCACGGGCGGACAGCAGTGTCCCACGCGTCCGACTGCCTGTTGGGGCTCTCACCTGCGCAAACGGTCCGGACAGCGCACAGGACCGCTGTCCGGACTATCCAGATCGCAGACGTTGCCGCTCTCTGGGCGGTCAGGCCCATTAGCGAAGCAGATCTCCGTGAGGCCACAAGAGCCACTGCGGCTTCCGACCTGATCGACTCAGCCGATCTCGGTGGCGGCGGCACTCGCACTGCGCAAGATCGCCTTTCACAAACATCACCTGCCTGGGCGGTCAGCTAATGACCACATGACACCAAGGAAACGAATCTCCCCAAATCGCACGATCCGATCACAGTCTCACAGTACCATTACCGAGATCGACGACCATGGAGACCGCATGAACGAAATGGAACTTCCCGACAGAATTAACCGCGATTACCCCCTAACGGAAAAAGTAAATTCCGTACAATCGCCGACAGAATTTGATCATGACTACGATTCCGCCGTAGACAATCTAGAAGGGGCTCTACTCTCTGCCGCCGCTGAAGCAATGTCGCAACTTAACATCGATTCGGTGCTAGAAAATTTGACTGAAGCCAAACGGGTGCGCCGAAACTATCTGAATCTCCTGGATCGTTGCGCTGCCGATCCCGTACATCCCCTTACATCGGAAATTAGCAGCCTTCGCGATTACGCAACACACATGGATATTTTGCGCGAACACATGCAGGCCGTCTGGGAGGCACTCAAAGAGTACACGCAGGGCAGGGGAGTCGAGGCTCTGCGACGACTCGACCAGGCAAGCACCCTCACAGCAACAGAAGGGCCATCCTCCTCATTCCTCTACTCGCAACTGAGGGTTACGACAGAGAACGTCTCCGGGATGATCCGGCGAGGAGCGATGGACTACGCCGGTGCGAGAGCCGCTTTCGACAGAGCTGCCGCCACCGCTCAAGACTACTCGGAAACTTTATCCGGCCAATCGGAGAACAACGAAGACGATGAAGATATCCTGGCTCTATTCAGCTACTTGCAACACGCCAGTGAGGCTTACAGCTACCATATGCAGTACGAGCAACAAATTAATTGGGGAGATTACGTCAGTGCGGCAGAGAGTGCCGACGCGGCAAATTCATCATACCTGGAGGCTGCATCTTGCGCCGACAGGCACATTCCCGTAATAGCTAACTTCCTTCGCGCGTCGTCGTTTGAGGCTCTCGCTTTGCGCGATATTGCGAACGCCACTATTCAGCTTGAACAAGGAAACTGGGAAGCTACATCGGGACTGATCAAGTCGATTCAAGCACATTATCAAACGGCCAGTCGAGTATCCCTCAGGAGTAGACATCCGGCTGCGAGCGCCATGCAGGAGAGGTTTCTAAATTCTGGCTCCAGTTGGGTCACAAGGTTTCGTCGGCAGATGGATCGCGAACAAAAGCACCGTGCGCGAATTGAAGAGCTGCAACTTGAATTGCGAAATCTTTACGGAAGCGTCTGCAACGCTTTGGGACCAGCAGGCATAGTCGTTAATAACGCCACAGAAATGGTGACTTCAGTCAAACAGCAAGTAGAGGTGGTAAGTCGCGTCGAAATAAACATTCGCTCGCTATTGCGAGAGGTTCCGGACGCCCTGGACCAATCAGATATGCCGCCCCAAGAAATAGAAGAACTCTCCGCAGAAGCAGTCAGGTTGGCCGAAGAAGAAAGTGATCAAGCCACCTTCTTCTCTCGTGTGCGAAACTTCGCCGAAGGGCTTGCTACCGCTTTGGGAAAAGGAGTGGAACTAGCTACACCTGTTGTCGCACTTCTGAAGTCTTTGTCGATCGTGAAGTGATCGTCGTAAGTGGAATGATCTCCCTCAAGTCTCATCACCATGAACGGCTCAGCTCGGCTCCGCATGAGGGTGTCCGAGCTGTCCGGCTGTCCGATTATTACCCTGACCTGCAGAAATACCCCGGACAGCTAGAACGCTAGCTGTCCGGGGTGTCCGGACGGATGGCCTCAGATGTCGGTTAGGACCCGAGGCTTCGGGTACGACCGGTTCCCGATGTCAAGGTGTCCGCACGACTTGCCCCTGTTGGTGAAGGCCGCACCGGTCTCCCGCGTCATGGCAGGGAAGAACAGTTGCGCCTCGGGCGACTGGCCCGAAGTAACCCAGTCGCAACCAGGACTCTCCCGTAAAACCCACAGCAAGAGCCGTCGCCCTAGGCCTTGTCGCTGCCATTCGTCGATGATCGAGATCTTCGCGATCATCCCGAACCTGCAGTCATGGCAGACGTTCCAGATCAGCATTGCGTGATCGAGCCCATCCCGGTCACATACGCGGATCACCTTGCAGTCCGTACGCGCACTGTTCGGGTAGTAGAGGAAGAGCTTCTCTGTCCTGGGGTGACGTGACTTGATCCACCGCCATCTGAACTCACCTACGCCTTCGGGCATTTAGCCTCCATCGATTCGATGCCCAAACCGTACGAGTCGAGACTGACAACGGGGGCACACCTCTCAAACTGGCTGAGCGGAGCGTCGAACGGCCACAAGCGGCTGCAACACCCCGGGTGTTGCAGCCCGTCGGCGAAGCCGACCTCTCAATGGGTGCAGGAGCCGGAGGCGACTTCCGACTTCGCACTATCTGCGATACAGGAGGGCACCCCACACCTTCAGAGATCAAGGAAAATGCTGGTCAGCGCCGAATTGCAAGCGGATCTCCGAACGTGCTCCGGAGCCGTGTGCGCAGGTTCGAATCCTGCCGGGGGCACACTGTGTAAGTGTGCCCAAGACCCCGCCATCAGCGGTTTCGCTGAGGACGGGGTCTTCGCGTGTCTGGGGGCGTGTGCAGGCGGATGCCGCCGAAAGCAGCCGTTTGCCAGTGATCACGTAATAGCGACGTGATGACCTTGGCGACCCTTCTGGCAGTTCAACGGCTGCCTCGTCTCCTTGTCCGTCTCCGCGCAGGCAGTCGAGCCTCTCGGTCCGACCACTCGCAAGTGAAGATCCCTGGCATGTGGCCGCGCTGGTCGTCTTCAGCCTTCACGCTGTCCACTCGTAGGTCCCGCGGCACGGGACCTACGAGTGCGGACGGCCTACCCACGCCACCAACGCTGTCGGCACGCGTCTCACGCTCGGTCGCTCGGGGCTCCACCCAGGTCCTGTTGTCCCATGCGGCCAGCTCGTTGGATCAAGGAGGAGAGATGCTGGCGAACCTACTGCCTGGCCTTCGTGACGTCCGGGCACCGCTGTCGGCGGGGTGCATTTGGCTTTTGACGCTCTGGCTGATCGTGGAGCATCGGGTCCCCACGCGAGAGCAAGCGCAAGGCGTGTGGGCGTCGCTGTATCGTCTCGGCGGTTTGATGGGCCCTGCCGCACTGCTGGCGTCCGCGGCTTTTGCCGCGTACCTCATCGGTGCGATGTTGATGGTCCGAGTTGCCGCGGTGAATGTGCAGGAAGCGCGGAAGACGGCAAGGCTCAGGAACATTCAGATGGCTCTCACACCACGTGTGTCGAGGCTCGCGTTCGATGACCTGGTCCGCTTCCTGCAGGCGCAAGGACGAGTGGCGATACCAAAGCCGGACGAGGTCAGAGATGCTCGGCGTGAGCAGGGCGAGCGTGGTCTGGCCAACCTTGTGGCACGTGACGTTCTTGGTGAGACCAGGCAGCTTCGCATTAAACTCCTGATCGCCAACTACGACTTGTTCAACGAGTACGACCGAGCTGTGGGAGAGGCAGAGTTCCGCAAGAACGTCGCCTACTCCCTCGTAGGTCTCGCAGCCACGCTGAGCTGGCTCTATTCGCCTTGGTGGGCTCTCATTCTGATTGTGCCTTTCCGGCTCTACATCGCCGGGGTGGGCAGCGAGCGGATAGCCAACGACGTCATCATCCAGGCTGTGGTGGCGGGACTCCTGGAGCCAGCTACCCTGACCGGAGCCGCCGGGCTGCCGGCTGTTCCTACGGAGCAGGGGCCCTAGCAACGCGAGAGGAACTCCTCCCTCTCTCCTCAGAGGCAGTGCTGGAACGCTGGTGGGCAGCCGCAGCACTCCAGAGAGCCGGTATGGCGGATGCGTCGATCCAATTAGCGTTTATTTTTCCGAGTTTCGATGAACCGAGCGGTATTTTTGGCAGCTTGCGGCACGCATTTTCAAATAGCCGGTGGAATAGTTGCCGATAGACGTACGGTCTTCCGTGGGAACGAGCACTGCGGCGCCTCATCGTCAGAGACGGACGGCACTCCGCTGATGCCTGCACGGGGTATGTGGTAACCGTGCGAGCGTTGTGGATCTCCCGGAATTGTTATCGGGCCTGCCCTGCCACTTGCTCCGCTCAGCGAGCACAACAGTCTTAAATCTCATGCCCATCGAGCTGCTGCCCGCTAGTCTCCGACCATGGCGAGCACGACATGCGGATGGTGCGGACGGCTGGCTCACATGAGACCCGTCGGCGGTGCCGAAGTGGTCCTCGATCAGAACAGCCGTCTCAACGTGGGATTCGAAGCCTATCAATGTGCCAACTGCCGTCGACTGGTCCTCGCCCACGGGTGGACCGACTACAAGCCGACGAATGATTGGGACAACGCACCTTCTGATCTCTGGGACCATCCTCAGGCCCAGCAGCCACGATGGTTTCCCCCGGCAAAGTCCAACAGGACATTCCCAGATGTCCCCGCAGCAATCGAGTCACTCGCGGTTGAGGCGCACGACTGTCTGACCATCAAGGCTGACCGAGCTGCAGTCGCACTCGCCCGCTCAGTGGTCGAGGCATCTGCGAAGGAAAAGGGTGTCAACAGAGGGAGCCTCATCGCGAAGATCGATGAGCTCCACCGTCTCGGACTGCTGCGTGAACACATCACGGAGGCTGCACACGAGGTGCGCTTCGGCGGAAATGAGGTGGCCCATGGTGACCTCACCCCCATCGATCACGAGGCGGCCGAAGAGATACTGACACTCATGGATGAGGTGTTGAACGACCTGTTCCAGTCTCCGGCTCGCGTGGCCCGTGCCCGTCAGCGGCGCGAAGAACGTTCCCAGGCAGTCACTGAAGCGAACACGACTGCGCCAGAAGGACAGCCCGGCACCTGAGCTCCTGAACCAGCGGTCACAGCAAGGCCCCGCGGACCATCACAGACGCACGGTGGGCTCGCGCGTGTCCCGACGGCGGTGTCATGTCCGAAACGCGTTGCGATCAGAGCTCCCATACCTGGTCCGGGTCGTCCAGTGCCGACCGGATCTGGGAGAGGTCTCCGATGTCCGCGAGTGGTGAGCTCTTGGCGATGTCGACGATCCCTCGCACGACGGCCTGCAGAACCTCGCCGTTGCCCTCGTCGAGTGCCCTGTCCAGCCGCACGAACATCTCGTCGTAGATGTTGCGTCGTTCCTCAAATGCCTGCGCAAAGTAGTCCTTGAGGACGGCTTCGGCAGCCCGGATCCGAGCGACCTCGGTGGCTTCGTAGGCCTCGATCCGGGCTCTCTTGGTGCTCTCGACCTCATGGATGTGGATGCACTCACGGGCGGCTTCGACCATCCCGTTCAGCGCGGCGAGGCCGTCCATCGCTCGAACCGAGCCCTTGGCCGCGTTGACGACCTTGCCCACGTGCACCTTGGACTGGTCAGGCATGGTGAGTCTCCTCGATCAAGGGTGTGTACCTGATGGTCAGGTTTCCGCTGCGCTCGTCCAACTTGCCTTCGGTGTCGACAATCGGAGTCGCCGCCACGTCGCGGACCGCCATGACCAGTGCCATGGCTCGCTGAAAGCGCTCGGCGTGCCTCGGCGGATCGAACGGCTCGGACTCCAAGAGCTCCAGCGCGTCGAGCGCCCGGAAGGTGAGGTCAGTGAGAAGCTCGCGCAGTTCTGCGGCGCGGGTGTCGACGCCCTTCAGTCGGGCGTCTGTCTCGTCAAGCTCAGCGACTGCCACGGCGATCTTCGCCTCGGTCTCCCTTGCCCGGGTGATCGCCTTCGTGCCTTGGCCCTTGACGATCAGTCCACCGATGAGCAGCGCGGGACCAATGGTGACGAAGTTGAGCGCTGTGGCTCCCAGGGCCACGCCTCCGCCACCCGACGCAAGCGACCCACCGCCAAGGAGAGCGAGGGTCGCGCTCTCGGCTGCGGCACCGGCCAAGCCGGAGATCGCGGCTCCGGTGCTCGCGACTCCAAAGTTGCTCACCGCGGCTGTGATCCCAGCGCCCGCGCCCGCTCCCGCCACCGCAGATCCCAGAGCCCCGCTGATCCATGCCACCGCGTCGACGTCGAGGCCGCGAAGCCCGGGGATCTTGGTCATGGTGGCATCGATGCCCTCCACCAGCAGCCGTTCACTCTCGCGTACCTGTCGCTCGTGGCGGCGCAGGAAGTCGCCCATGCGTAGGACGACATCGGCCAATGCCTGCCTCTGCTCCTCCCCCAATGCCTTGAGGGCAGCATTCGTTTCTGCCAGTGCGTCCTCGGCCTGGGCTCGGCGTAGCTCGTAGCTCCGGCCTGCCTCTTTGCACCGGTCCTTGGAACGCTTCAGATCGCGAGCGCCTTTGCCGCCAAGCGCGACCCCGCTACCGCCCGTCGCCACACCAACACCGATGAGTATAACGGGTATGAAGAATGGCACGATATCCCCCTTCGGCCGCCCACGATCCTGCGCAATCGGCAGGTACAGCCGTTCACATTGTGCCCTTGGTCGGTAATCGTCCGAGGTGTCATTGCGTCGATTGATCGTTGATTGACCGACGCCATCGACAGTCGCGGCGCTCCAAGGAGAAAAATCAGGCTCTACGCGAGCAGTTGCGCCAAGCCCGTCAGCGGAGGGACCAATGGAGCGGCCTTGGAACAGCCGACGCCCCGGTCACAAGCTGGATGGCCACGCACTCAAACGCCCCCTGCGTCCTCCCCGCGTTGCCGGACAGTGAGCGGTTCCGTTGCTCGGACTCGTAGCGGCGGGCCCTCGTCCAGGCTCAGCACCACCGCGGGGTCGTCCCCGTCATGGCGTTCGCTTCGTGCGCTGACGACCACGCGCCACTCACCCCATACCTTCACGAGCTGGTCCGGTCCCACCATGGCCGCCGCGATCTCCCGTTCGACGGGCTCGGCGACGATGTCCGGCGCCTTCAGCTCGGCCCATACCGTTTTTCCGGTACCGGCCTCGTGTTCCTCGACGCCCCAGCGGTGCGCCAGTGCCTCCACCAGGAGTAGCCCGCGCCCACCGGTCTCGTCGTCGCTGGGCGTTCGCACTTCGGGCCGGCCCGCGCCCTCGTCGCTGACCTCCAGTCTCAGCAGACCGTCCGCCGTTGCTCTCGCGATCCGGACGCCGACCTGTCGGCCACTCGACGCGGGGGCTCGCAGCGCATTGGTCACCAGCTCGGAGAGCAGCAACTCCGCCACGTCCAATACGTCTTGGCCGACGCCCCATTCCCCGAGCACGGCGTGCGCCAGCGCTCGCGTTCTCGGGACGCTGCGACGGCAGTGAGGCAGCTGGAAGGTGACTTCGTTCGAGCCTGGGCTCCCTGTCATGACACTCCCTGGTGATCGGTGGTCGGCGATCTCGTCCCCGCGCTGCGGCGGCAGTTGCTGGTTCACCGAGGCAGACATTCCGCAGCATATGTATTGGCGCAACGTTGCATAGGGCTTGTTAGTCTCGCTTCACCCCTTCGAGTCACTTCGCGGCCTGAAAGCCTGACCTCTGGTAGGAGTCGCCCCATGCCTACTGTCAAACCGTCCACCGTGCTCGGACGCCAACTCGGCGACGAGCTGCGCAAGTTCCGTGAGGCTTCGGGTGTGTCCATGGCGGACGCCGCCGAGTTGCTCGACTGCACAAAGGGAAAGATCAGCCGGATGGAGAACGGGCACGTTCCCGTCCGCGCTCCGGATCTGAACGCGCTCATGCAGGCTTACCAAGTCCGGGACCTTGAGGCTCGCACGCGTCTCAGTGCCATGGCGCAGCGCGCCAACCGACGTCGCCGCGAGGGATGGTGGCATCCCTACGACGCAGTTCTAGGAGATTCGTACCGGGACCAGATCGAGCTGGAAGCCATTTGCGACAGCGTTCGAACGTACGAGGTGCAACTGGTCCCCGGACTGCTTCAGACCGCCGAGTACGGGCGGGCGGTGACAGTCGCCTCGCGGGCTTGGCAGACGCCTGAGGAGATCGACCAGTTCGTTGAGGTCCGGCTCGCCCGGCAACGACGGCTCACCGACGAGGACCCCATGTCACTCTGGGCGGTGCTGGCAGAAGGAGTTCTGCGCCAGCACGTGGGCGGCCCGACCGTGATGCATGCACAGCTGGAGCACCTCGTCGCCATGGCGGAGCGGCCCAACATCACCGTCCAGGTTCTGCCGTTCGCACGTGGTGCCCACTCGGGTATGTTCGGCCCGTATCTGCTGCTGAGCTTCCCTCAGGTGACATCGCTCGACCTTGTACTGACGGAGACCCCGACCGGCAACATCTGGGTGGAGCGCGAACCGGCGGTCGCTTATTACCGCACGCTCTTCGACGACGCCCGCACTACAGCGCTGCCTCCCACGGAATCACGCACGCTGATCCGCCGCATCGCCAAGGAGTATCGAGCATGAGCCAGGACCACCACATACAGCCCGTACTCGCGGAAGCCGTATGGCGTGCCAGTAGCTACAGCGGCGGCCAAGGCAACTGCGTCGAGGTCGCCGGCAACCTCACCCCCCTCACACCCGTCCGCGACAGCAAGCGCCCCGCCGGACCCGTACTCGCCTTCTCCCGCAACGCATGGACCAGCTTCGTCGATCACCTGCGTTGAACCGACGGCGGCTGCGCAGGACCGACGATGCCTGGATCTACGGCCGACTCAAATCCCCCCGAGTGCAAAATTTACCTAGCGCAATGATTGCCTTGTGCTTCTCGTACGTACCCCCTGTGGACCGGGTCGTACAGCTCAGGAGGCAGCATGCGTGTCACGCAACGCACCGCAGGGACCGTATTCGTGATCGGTGGGCTGGGCGTGACGGTTGCCGCGCTTGCGTATCCCGCTCTCGTCGGGGTGGAGACCACCACGACCAGTCAGGACCGGATCATCGCCAACACCCGGTACGGGCCCCTGACCGAGGCCGACCGGGATTTCGTCGTCAAGGTGCGGGCCGCGGGGCTCTGGGAGCATCCGCTGGGGCTGATGGCCATGGAGCGTGGGACGACCCCTGCCATGAAGGAGGCCGGGAAGCATCTCGTCGCCGGGCACTCCGGGCTCGACGAGATGTGCCGGAAGATAGCGCCCGAGCTGGGCATCACCCTGCCCAACCAGGCCAGCCCGCAGCAACAGCAGTTCGTGGCCACCGTGGACGGGAGCACCGGGCAGCAGTTCGACACGACCGCCGTCAACATCATGCGCGTCACGCACGGGCAGATCTTCCCCGTCATCGCGAAGATCCGCGCCAACACCAAGAACACCATGGTCCGTGAACTCGCCGACCTGGCCAACGACACCGTCCTCGACCACATCACGGTGTTGGAGAAGACCGACCTCGTCAACTACGACCAGGTCAACTTCCAGCAGACCAGCCCGCCCAAGCTCCCCAAGGCCGAGTTGACCCCGCCCGCCCCGCAGCCCGGCTCGCCCGTCCTCGTCCTCAACAGGCCGGAAGGGCTGGATGTGAACACGACCTCGCCGACGCCCACCCCGACTCCGACCCCCGCCGTGGGATGAGCGACAGCCCGCTATCCGTCGTGGCCCGTCGGCGGGTCCACCCAGCCCAGCGGGTGCGGCACCCCGTCGTCCGCGTCGTCCACGTCCGGGACCGGGGGCTCGCCGCCCGCCTCGTTGAAGGCGGTCAACGCCTCGACTATCGCGGTCCGTTGGCCGGGCGTGAGGCGTTCCACGATCGTGGCGATCTCCGCGCGCCGGCGGGCCGTCACGTCCTCGACCGTGCGGCGGCCTTCCTCCGTGAGCCGGAGCAGGGTCTCGCGGCGGTTGCCGGGGTTGGTCTGCCGGTCGGCGAGACCGGCGGTGATGAGCCGGTCGACCATGCGCATGGCCGTGGACGGCGCGACCTGGAGCAGCTCGGCGAGCGTGACCAGTTTGGTGGCGCCGCGCGTGGACAGCACGACCAGCATGCGGACCTGCGGCAGGGTCACCCGCTCCTCGACCTCGGCGAGCGAACGGGCCGAGACCGCGACCAGTACGCGCGACGCGGTCAGCACCGCCCGGGTCACCGCGTCGACGTCGTCATCGACGCCCACGCCGGCGACGCCCGCGCCGGCAACGGGCGCGTCTTCCACTGCCACTTCACTTGCGTCTACGTCGTTCATGACGTCCAGGTCCTCCGTGACATCGACGTCATCTGTGGCTCCGACAGGGGTCTCGTGCTCCGGCATGTGTCCTTTCTATATCGCCGAAGTGCCTGCCCACTCACCTGATCCACACAGATTTTCCTCGTCCGTGACCCGTGTAAGCACGCAAAGGCTCAACGGCTGAATGGCTCAACGGGTCGGCGCCGGGCCCGTACTTCTGCGCACGATCAGTTCGACCGGCACCACCCGGTCCAGTTCCGGTTCCGGCGGCCCGTCCAGCTGGGACAGGAGCAGCCGCAGGGAACGCGTACCGATCTCGGGGAAGTCGGTACGGACCGTGGTCAGCGGGGGCAGCAGGTGCGCGGCCTCGGGGATGTCGTCGTAGCCGACCACGCTGACGTCGTCCGGCACCCGGCGGCCCGACTCGTGCAGGGCGCGGAGCACGCCGAGCGCCATCTGGTCGTTGGACGCGAAGATCGCGGTGACGTCGGGGTCCTCGGCCAGTCTGCGGCCCAGTTCGTAGCCCGAGTCGGCGCTCCAGTCGCCGACGAGGGGCTCGTGGACCACGGCCCCCGCCGCCTTCAGCGTGGCCCGCCACGCCTCCACCCTGCGGTCCGCCGACAGCCAGCCCGTGGGGCCCGCGATGTGCTGGACCGTCACGTGCCCGAAGTCCAGCAGGTGCTCGGTCGCCTTGCGGGCGCCCGCCCAGTTGTCCGCCGTGACGAACGACGCGTCCTTGCCGAGGTCGTTCTCCAGGACCATCAGCGGGGTGTCGAGCCGCGCCTCCGCCAGCGCCTTGCCCACCCAGCGCTGCGGGGCGATGGCGATCACACCGTCCGCGCCCTCGGCCGACAGGGTGTCCACGGCCCGTACGACGGTGGCCCGGTCCGCCGTGTCGAGCGCGATGGAGCTGACCAGGTAACCCGCTTCCTGGGCCGCGCTGTTGATCGCGGTCAGTATGGAGGCCGGGCCGTAACGGGCCGCGTCGAAGGAGATCACGCCCAGCATGCGGGTCCGGCCGCTGGCCAGCGAGCGCGCACTGCGGCTCGGGCGGTAACCGAGGGTCCGCATGGCCGTCAGGACCACCTCGCGGGTCTCGGGGCGGACGGCCGGGTTGTCGTTCAGTACCCGGGACACCGTCTGCTTGGAGACACCGGCCAGCCGCGCCACGTCGCCCATCACCGGCCGCGCGCCCGCGAAGTTGCGCCGGCTGCGTCCCTTGGGGAGATCGGGCGGCCCATCGTCACCGGCGCTTCGGGTCATTGCGGGTGATGCCCTTCGAGGTACGGGGACGGGGGTGCGGGTTCGTCCGTCGGGCGGAGCCCGCCCGGTCGGCCCAGAATAGGCCGCCGGGCGGGAAGGCGGCGCGGCAGTCGGCCCCGCCCTACCCTGGCTGCCTCACCTCCCCCGCCTCCCCGATCACCCACGTACGGGTCGTCACCCACTCGACCCGCCCCACCGTCGCCACAGCCCCCTCGCCAGGAGCCACGTCCGCCACGTACACCCGCGCGTCCGCCGCCCTCGGCAGCACCCGCAGCCGCAGTCCCTCTCCCCGGAGGGCGAAGGCCGGGAGCCGGTCCAGGGCGATGTCCCAGGGCCGGCCCGTGTGGAACTGGTCCGCCACCAGCCTGTCGCCCACGTACGCGCGTGCCACGTCCCCGGACCAGTGGACGCGCAGGAGGGTTCCGGTGAGCGGGAGTCCGTCGGGGACGGCGATGGCGTACTCGGCGGCGGTCGTGTCGTAGTGCTCGTCGGCGGGGGCGCTCGCCCGGCCCAGTACGCCGGTCACGGGCAGGGGCGCAGGCCCGGCGGCGCGCACCAGCTCGGCCTCTCCGAATCCGAATCCGAATCCCGCTGCCGCTCCCCCGGCCTCGACCCCGACCCCGCCCCCGACATCTCCCCCTCCCTCTCCCCCTTTCCCTCTCCCGGACCGCGGGTCCAGGCCGTCCCCCGTCAGGTGATACCGCGTGAACACCCCGTCCCCCGACTCCCGCAGGCTCCCGCCCGTCACCACCGGAGGCCGTCGGGGCGCGGGCAGCACGGCGAACGAGGTCGCACCGGCCGGGCTGTGCACCCGTACCTCCCCCTGCCCACCCCGCGCGTACTCGTCGAAGACAACACCGACACCGCCACCGCCACCGGAGTCGGAACCGGCGAGCACCAGCCGCTCCGCTCCCCACGCCACACCCCGGTAGGCGGTACGGGCCGTCCTCGCGTCCAGGACCAGGAGGCCGACCCGTTCGCCGTCCGCCGTGTCCACCTCGACCAGGGCATCGGTGCCGGGCCGCACCCCCGTGACCAGGACACGGCCGTCGAGCGTGACGCACTGCCCCGAGGGCACCTGCACCGATGCCAACGTATCGGCGTCCAGGGCGAGTTCGACCGGGATGCCGTCCGTCGCCGCCATCACCAGGACCGTACGGCCGTCGGCGTCGACCGTGCAGACGGGCTGGGCGGTCGCCCAGTCCAGGCGTAGACCCCCGACCTCCAGACGCAGCGGCCAGCAGAAGTACGCGCCCGTCGGGACCGTGACCGGCGTGCTCGGGAAGGTCAGCGCGGGACCCGCCGGGAACTCGACCGTGAACGAGGTGTCCGGGTGGTCCGGCAACTCCTCGTGCGGCTGGTGGTTGTTGACGAAGAGGAAGCCGGAGTCCTCCGAGGCCCGGACCGCCCAGCGCAGGGTGTCCCGGTCGCCGTGCCCGGTCGGCTGCCGTACCGGGAGGAAGGACTCCATCGGCGCGAGCAGCCGGCCGAAGTCCGCCAACAGCAGGTGCTGCAGGCGCAGTTCGTCGTACGAGGGGCGGTACTGGCCGTACTCGCCCAGCGGGGCCTGGAAGTCGTACGTGCGGACGGGGAGGTCGTTGGGGTAGCCCGTCGCGTGGGACTCCTGGAGGGTCGTCCGCTCGCCCACCGGATTCGTACCGCCGTGGAACATGTAGTAGCCCTGCCACACGGAACCGCAGCCGATCTTCGTGAGGCCGAGCGCGCCGACGTCGGCCGCGTCGACGCGTGGGCGGCGGTGGTACGAGACCGCCATGCCGCCGCCCAACTCGCAGGTGGCCCAGGGGAATCGGCCCTCGGTGGCCGTCGGGTCGGCGCCGCGTACCGTCGTCGGGCGCAGGTCGGCGCCGATGCCCTCGTCGTCGCGCTGGTGGGTGAAGAAGAAGTGTGTGCGGCAGGTGTCGGGCCAGCCGCCGTCGGCCTCGGTCCAGAAGGTCTCGGGGTAGCCGCCGTACAGCGGAAGCAGTTCGTCGGGCGGGAGTTCGACACCTCCCCACGCCGTCGACGTCCACAGCGGGGCGCTCAGTCCGGCCGCCTGGGCCATGCGTTTCAGTGTCAGCAGGTGGCCCGGCTGGTCGTACAGCTCGTTCTCGATCTGGATCGCGACGATCGGGCCGCCGTGCGCGCGGTCGAGCCCGCTCAGTTGCGCCGCGATGGCCTCGTACCAGGTGCGTACGGGTGCCAGGTACGCCGGATCGTCGGTGCGCGGGGTGCGGGCGCGGGTCAGGAGCCAGTCGGGTAAGCCGCCGTTGCGGACCTCCGCGTGGGACCAGGGGCCGATGCGCGGGACGAAGTCCAGGCCGTGGCGGGCGCAGAGGCCGGCGAAGCGCCGCAGGTCCCGGTCGCCGTCGAAGCGGATCCGGCCCTCGACCTCCTCGTGATGGATCCAGATGACGTAACTCGCGACGGCCGTCACCCCGCCCGCCTTCATCTTCAGCAGCTCCTCCTCCCACTCCCCCGCCGGGTGGCGGGTGTAGTGGAACTCGCCGGAGACCGGGAACCAGGGGCGCCCGCCGCGGGTGAGGCAACGGCTGGTGACCTCGATCGGGTCGGGCACTCCGGGGGCGTCGGAGAAGGGGAGATGGCCGGTGAGGGGTGGCGCGGCCTGCGTGGACACCTTCAGGCGCAGCGGCGGCATCAGGGCTTCACCGGGCCGAGTTCGGGGGTGTCGGTGAGGTGGACGCGCGGTTCGGTCGTGGCCTGCAGCTCCAGCAGGACGACGTCGTTGGTGCCGGGGCGCAGGACGGGCGCGGGCACGTACAGCGTGCGCTGCGGGCCGCGGTTCCAGTAACGGCCGAGGTGGAAGCCGTTGATCCAGGCCTGGCCCTTGGTCCAGCCGGGCAGGGAGAGGAAGGTGTCGGCGGGCGTGCGGACCTCGAACGTGCCGCGGTGGAAGGCGGGCCCGGCGTCGGACGGCGAGTCGGCGGCCGGAGCGAAGGGAATCGCTCCCGCCGCGTCCAGGGCCAGGGGGTGGCAGTCCCAGCCGTGCAGGGCGGTGCCGTCGAAGGTGACGGGTCCGAGCAGTCCCTTGGCTGCGCCGATACGCGGCCCGTAGTTGACGCCACCCATGTTCTCGACGAGCACGTCCAGCGTGGCACCGGCCCGCATCACACGCACAGCCAGGGTTTCCTCGTGCCGTTCCCGCTCCAGTACGCCGACGGGGGCGCCGTCCACGAAGACCTGGGCGCGGTCGCCGACCCCGCCCGCGAAGTGCAGGACACCGTCGCCGGCCACGGGAACCGTGGTGCGGTAGAGGACGTACCCGGCCCGCAGGCCCAGCTCCTCCATGGTCACCGGACCGGCGTCGACGCGTACCGGCTCGGCGAGAACGCCGGCGTGCGGGAGCAGCGGCGCGCGATCCCCCACCTCAACAACAGTGCGGGGCAGTTTGGGGCTCGGCGCCGGGGCGGGCTCGTCGGGGACCGGCGCGTGCCGGGAGATGACGTCACGGAAGGCGTGGTACTTCGGCCCCGGGTCGCCGGACTCGGTGAGGGCCGCGTCGTAGTCGTACGAGGTCACGATCGGCTCGTACGCGTGGTCGTGGTTGGCGCCGTTCGTGAAACCGAAGTTGGTGCCGCCGTGGAACATGTAGATGTTGACCGAGGCGCCCGCGGAGAGCAGCCGGTCGAGGTCGGCGGCGGCGTCGGCCGCGTCGCGCACATGGTGCGGTTCGCCCCAGTGGTCGAACCAGCCGATCCAGAACTCCGCGCACATCAGCGGCCCTTCGGGCTGATGGGCCCGCAACTGATCGAGCGACTCGGTGATCCGGCTGCCGAACGTGCCGGTCGTGAGGACGCCGGGAAGACTGCCGGCCGCAAGGTGCGCCGGGTTGGCCTGGTCACAGGTGAACAGAAGCTCGTCCACACCCCGGGCGCGAAAGGACTCGGCGAGGTGTTCCAGATACGCGCGGTCGTCGCCGTACGCCCCGTACTCGTTCTCCACCTGGACGGCGATCACCGGCCCGCCGTTCGCGGCCAGTTGGGGCAGGAGCGGGGGAATCAGCAGGTCGAGATAGCGGTCGAGCGCGTCGGTGAAACGGGGGTCGCTGGTGCGCAGCCGGATGTCGGTGTCCGTGGTCAGCCAGGAGGGCAGGCCGCCGCCGTCCCACTCGGCGCAGATGTACGGGCCCGGACGCAGCAGCACATGCAGGCCCTCGGCCTGGGCCAGCCGCAGATAACGGGGCAGATCGAGGATGCCGTCCAGGACCAGCGTGCCGGGTTCGGGCTGGTGAAGATTCCAGGGGACGTACGTCTCCACCGTGTTGAGGCCCATCAGCCGGGCCTTGCGGAGCCGGTCGGCCCACTGGTCGGGGTGGATGCGGAAGTAGTGCATCGCACCGGAGATGATCCGGAACGGCTCGCCACGCAGCCGGAATCCGTCGGAGGACGTACTCAGAACAGTCATCAGGATGCTGCTTCCCTTCAGCTCGGACAGGGGATCGGTACGGGGGATCGCATCAGCGGCTGACGCAGTAAGGCTTCAGCGGTCGATGCAGTGCGGGGGGGGCTTCAGCGGGTGGCCGTCACCGGGCGCGTGGCACGGACCAGCCAGAGCGTGGCGGCCAGGCACACCGCCGAGACCGCGCCCAGCAGGAGCGGGACGGCACGCACCCCGGACCACTCGATGGCCTTGCCGAGCGCGGGTCCGGCGACGACCCCGCCTGCCATCGACGCGGCGATGACCACCGCGCCGGCTCTGCGGGCCTTCGGGGCGGCCCGGTTGAGCCAGGGCAGGCCCGTGGGGAAGATCGGCGCGATGAACAGGCCGACTCCCGCGTACGCGTACGGGGCGAGGCCCGGGATCGTGGCCAGCAGCAGGCAGACCGTCATGCCCGCGCACGACACGGTGACGATCGACTGGGCGGAGTGGCGCAGCGCGAGCGGGGCCGCGAGGAAGCGGCCGACGGTCATCATCAGCCAGTACACGGAGGTGGCGGTGGCCGCGGCGCCGGCGCCGTAGCCGACCGCCTCCAGATGGGTGGGCTCCCAGCCGCCGACGCCCGCCTCGATGCCCACGTGCAGCACGTACAGGGTCACGAACATGGCGAGCACCGATCCCAGGCTGCGGCCGAGAACGGACGTACCGCCGGCCGTCCGCTCCCCCTCCCCCGGCTGCGGCGCATGCTCGCGCACACCCCTGAGGCACAGCAGCAGCGGCAGATTGACCACGGCGAAGACGAGGAAGACCACCGGATACTGCTCGGCACCGACCAGGCCGATCACAGCCGGTCCGAGGATCGCGCCCACGCCGAAATGGGCGTTCAGGATGTTGAGCATGGCGGTCGAACGGTGACCGAAGCCGACGGCGAACAGCTGGTTGAGCCCGTAGTCGATCCCGCCGAAACCGAGCCCGGCGAGCAGGGCCGAGGCCAGGGCCACGGGCCAGCTCGGCGCGAGTGCGAAGCCTGCCGCGCCGAAGGCCATCAGCAGGTACGAGGCTCCGAGGATCTGCCGGTTGCCGAGGCAGCCGTACAGCCGGTCGAAGAGCAGCACTCCGGCTACGCCGCCGACGAAATGCGCGCTCAGCGCGAGCCCGGCGGCCGAGGGCGACAACCCGAACTCCTCGCGGAGGGCGGGGATCGAGGGTCCGTACAGGGCTTGGAGCGCGCCGATGAGCACGAAGCCTCCGCAGGAGGCGATGACGGCTGCGGGGCTGAACACGGGCGCGGTCCGTACTGCGTCCATGACCGGCGGCCCGGTCGGATGCCCGGTCACGTCGTCACTCACGCGGTCACTCACGTGGACTCCAGTCGGCGGTTGACGGGCCGACCGGGGCGTCGGCGCTGGCGCTACGGGAACCATGATGTTACCGGTAACTCAACCCGTCAAGATCGTGGGACCAGATGTCTGCGGGTGCGGGTCGCTTGTGGCTGAGTGCGCCGTTCCCCGCGCCCCTTGGGGGGGGTGGGGGTGGGCCTGTGTTTGTGCGTGAACGTCGTACGTGGCTGGGTGCGCCGTTCCCCGCGCCCCTAGGGGGTGGGGGCGGGCCCGGGGTTGTACGTGAACGTCGTACGTGGCTGAGCGCGCCGTTCCTCGCGCCCCTTAGGGGGTGGGGGTGGGCGCGGGGGTTTTGTGTGTCCGTCGGTTACCCCTCTCCTCGGGCGGGCGCTGATGTGAGTCGAGGGGGTGGTTCGGGATGTGCGGGCGTTGCGGCAAGGTGCGTTCACTTGTAGGCACGAGAGCAACGACCGGATATCCCGGAGCGCCCCCGCCCCCACACGCGGCGCCAGGCGCGTCTTTCAGGGGCGCGGGGAACTGCGCGGCCAGCCACAGACAACCCGCAGCCGAGTCGAGAGGTCAGGCCGATGCCCTCTTCCGGGGGGAGGGTTTCTTCGCAGCCGCGGCTTCCGACGTCTTTTTCGTCGCGGTCTTCTTCGAGCCCGCCGCAGACTTCGCCGCCGCCGCCTTCTTCGCCGGCGTCTTCTTGCCCGACGCCGGCTTCGAAGAACTCGCGGCCGTCTTTCTCGCCGCCCCCTTGCGAAGAGGCTTCACCTCGGCCCCGCCGGAACCGGCGTCCTCGCCCCGCGCAACCCGCGCCTGCCGCACGCTGTTCTCCAGCGCGGACATCAGGTCGATGACCTTGCCGCCGGACTTCGAGGCGGCGGGAGCCGACGGCGCCGCCTCCCCGGACGCCTTCGCCGCGATCAGCTCCTCCACCGCCTCGCGGTAGTCGTCGTGCAGCTCGGCGAGATCGACCTCCCCGAGCGTGTCCATCAGCGCGTCGGCCAGATCCAGTTCCTTGTCCCGGACGGTCACACTCGCGTCCGGGACGACGCTCTCGGGCGCCCGGATCTCGTCCGGCCACAGCAGCCCGTGCATGGCGATGACGTCGTCGACGACCCGCAGCATGCCCAGCCGCTCACGCCCGCGCAGCGCAAACTTCGCGATGGCGACCTTCTGGCTGCGCTTCAGCGCCTCCCGCAGCAACGTGTACGGCTTGGCCGCCGGCACCCCGTTCGCCGACAGGTAGTACGCCGTGTCCATCTGGAGCGGGTCGATCCGGTCGGCCGGCACGAAGGCGACGATCTCGATCGTCCGGGCGGTCGGGATCGGCAGGGCGGCCAGATCCTCGTCCGTGATGGGGATCATCGTGCCGTCCGCGTCCTCGTACGCCTTGCCGATCTCCGACGACGTCACCTCCCGGTCCTCCATCTCGCACACCTTGCGGTAGCGGATACGGCCGCCGTCCTCGGTGTGGATCTGGCGGAAGGAGATCGAGTGGTTCTCCGTGGCGTTCACCAGCTTGATCGGGATGCTGACCAGGCCGAAGGAGATGGCACCGTTCCAAATGGATCTCACGTTCGACACCCTTCAGGTCACTGTCACCCGTCCCCGCCCTCCACCCACCCACCCGTTTTCATACGAATACGTGGGATTGTCATCCTATGACGCCAATCACTGAGGTGGCCGGGCGAAAGGTGACCCTGAGCAACCTGGACAAGGTGCTCCACCCGGCGACGGGCTTCACCAAGGGCGAACTGCTGCACTACTACGCGACCGCGGCGGAGGCGTTCCTCCCCCACCTCCGCGACCGCCCGGTCTCCCTGCTGCGCTATCCGGACGGCCCGGACGGCCAGGTCTTCTTCACCAAGAACGTCCCGCCCGGTACGCCCGACTGGGTCGCCACCACGGAGGTCCCCCGTTCGGAGGGTCCGGCCCGCATGGTCCTGGTGCAGGATCTGCCCTCCCTGATGTGGGCGGCGAACCTGGTCACCGAGTTCCACACCCCGCAGTGGCGGGCGCGGACCCCCGACGTCGCCGACCGGCTGGTCCTCGACCTGGACCCCGGCGCACCGGCCACGATCGTGGAGTGCTGCCGGGTCGCCGTATGGCTGCGCGACCGGCTGGCGGCGGACGGACTGACGGCGTACGCGAAGACGTCCGGCTCCAAGGGGCTGCATCTGCTGGCCGCCCTGGAGCCCACTCCGTCCGCCGACGTCTCCGCCTACGCCAAGGCGCTCGCGGTGGAGGCGCAGGCCGATCTGCCCGGGCTGGTCGTCCACCGGATGACCCGCAGTCTGCGGCCTGCGAAGGTCTTCGTCGACTTCAGCCAGAACGCGGCCCGTAAGACGACCGCGGCCCCGTACACGCTGCGGGCCCGGGCGGTTCCCACGGTCTCCACCCCCGTGACCTGGGACGAGGTCGAGTCCTGCGGCGCTCCGTCCGAACTGGCCTTCGTGGCCGCGGACATCGGGCGCCGTCTCGATCGCCACGGGGATCTGCTGGCGCCGTTGCTTTCCGCGGGCCGGGCGGGGTCACTGCCGTGACGTTCAGCTGCGGGCCGGTGGGGGTCGGCCGCGCCGTTCCCCGCGCCCCCTCGGGGCACCTCAGGCCCGGGGTCATGGCCCTGACACGCAACCTGCGGGCCGGTGGGGGTCGGCCGCGCCGTTCCCCGCGCCCCTTCGGGGCACCCATCCGGCGCGGTCGGAACCCAGCACCGGAAACACCGCCCCGACACTCGACCGCAGGCCGGTGGGGGTGGGCCGCGCAGTTCCCCGCGCCCCTTCGGGGCGCCCCAAGCCCGGGGTCACCGGCCTGCACACTCGACCGTGCCTCCTCGGGGCGTCGGTCTCAGAGACCTGACCATGTGCCCCGGTCTCGGGCCATCGCGTGCAGGGCCTCTACGTCCGCCGGTTTGAGGACGCCTCCTGATCGGGCCAGGGATGTCACGTCCGTGTCCAGCAGGATGCGCATCTCGCGCAGCGGGGCCGTCACCGAGACGTCCTTGGGGGCGAAGAGGGCCAGTACGGGGCGCACCTCGGCCGTGAGGGCGTACGAGGCGCGGTCCGCGTCGGCGCGGACCTCACGCAGCAGCGGCCGGGCCTCCCGGCGCCCCACCGTGACCATGGGATCGGCGACGAGGACGCGCTGCTTGCGGGCGTACAGCGTGTGCACGGCGAACAGGCCTCCCGGGCCGATCACCAGGTGATGCAGGCGGTCCCCGCCGGGCAGCGGCACCGAGTGCAGGGTCCGCCACCCGGCCCCCTCCAGCCGGTCCAGCGCCTCGCCCACCGCGAGCTCCGCCGCGAGGGCGTGCCGCCTGGGGTCCGCTCGCAGCCGCGGCTGCGGGCCCGGCTCGTGGTCGAGCACGGTCTGCAGGGCCTCGCCGGGCCGGTTCGGCGCGAGGTCGTCGTCCGGGTGCAGGGACAGCCGGGCGAGTTCGGCGGGGGTCGGCACCGGTGGCGGTCCGACCGTCACCGTTCCGGTCAGGAACGGTCCGAGTGCATCGAGCACGTCCTCGCGCCGCTCCTCGCTGAGCAGATTGACCCGGGCGGCCTCCCTGTCGTACCAGGCGACGTTCCTGCCGTCCGTGCGGCAGACGTAGAGCCGTTCCTGGCCGTGCCGCCAAGTCGGTATGACGCGCAGTGCGTTCATGCATCATCACCCCTCGACCATGGGAACAGGCGGGGTGCTCCAGGGGCAAGAAGGCGGTTACCTTTGGAAGCAGTTGGAGGGGGAGGCGCCGTTGCGGGCTCGCAGGAGGCAACCCGATGTGCCGGTCCCGGACAGCCCGTGGAGCGAGATCGTGCCCGGTCTGTGGATGGGCGGGCACCAGTACGCGGGCCGGTCGGGAGAACCGGAGTTCGCCGTCGTGCACGACGAGTTCGACCTGGTGCTGACCCTGTTGCGACTACCGGGCCACGGCCCCGACCCGGGCGTGGAGCACCATGTGTGGGCCATCCCGGACGGGCCGCTCGACGGCACGCAGCTGGCCGGTGTGATGCGGCTCGCCCGGACCGCGACCGAGGCGTTGGAGGAGGGCAGGCGTGTCCTGGTCCGCTGCTTCCACGGCTACAACCGTTCGGGGCTCGTCGTCGCCCACGCCCTGGTCCTCACGGGCCGTACGTCCGACGAGGCGATCCGGCTGATCCGCGCCCGCCGCTCCCCGTGGGCCCTGCACAACGAACTCTTCGTGGAGTACCTGCGGACCGGTCTTGCCACGGCCCGCCTCCTGGAGGAGCTCACCGAGTAGCCGGCCGGCGGCGCCGAGAGGCCCGCCCGCCCGGTCCACCGAGTCCCCCCCCCGGTCCACTCGGTCCACTCGGTCCACTCGACGAACAAAAGGGACTTCCGTACGAATAAGGTGTCCCGGACAGCGGGGTCGGTCAGCCATACTCCCCGCCCCCGTCCGGCCCCGACGCAGGAGCGCAGCGCGCAGTGATCCACAACCGCCCCGCGGCCCTCGCGCGGCCCACCGCCGCACTGCTCGTCGCGCTGGCGCTCGCCGGTCCGCTGCTGGCGGGCTGCGGCGACCCGGGCGACCTGCGCGGCGCGGGTCCGACGTCCACCGCCGTGGGGCCGACCCGGCTGTGGCCGCAGGTCCCGCCCGCCGCCTCGCCCGCCGTCGACTACGGCGAGGCGGACACCGAGACGGTCAAGGGCGTCCCGGTCCCGGGCGACGACATCCGCAAGGCCGACCCGGTCGCCGTCTTCCGCGCGGAGATCGCCGCCCACCCGGACCTCTACACCGGCAAGGGGCGTTACGCGCAGACGGCCCGGCAGGTCGCGGAGTGCGGCGGGGAGAGTGCGCGCGGCCGGACGTGCCCGGTCCTGCGGGCGTACTACCGCGATCTCACCGGTGACGGCCGCGACGACATGGTGCTCGGGGTGCGGATGCCCGACCACCAGTTGGGCGTACGCGCGTACACCGTCATCGGGCATCGGCTCACCGAGGTCATGGCGACGACCGACAGCACGCTCGGCGTCGAGATCGCGGGCCGGGACGTGATCATCCGCTCGCCGTCGAAACTGGCGGGCTACGAGTACCGCACGGTCTGGTCGTGGGACCGGCGGCAGCGGGCGATGCTCGCGGCCAAGGACGAGATCCTGCGGGTCGGCGCCACGGCCCCGCCCTCCGGACGCGCGCCCGCCCGCACGCCCGTCCGCACGCCCCCGGCCGCCACCCGGTGAGCCGTCCACCGGAGGGGCCGCTTCCCGGACCGTTCCCCGGGCCGCCCTCAAGCACACCCCCCGGGGTCGGCCGCATCGGGCGGCTGCGGCGGCGGACCGCCAGTCTCACCTGGAAGGCCGCCGTCTTCATCACGGTGATGTGCTGCGGGCTCGCCGCGCTCCTCGGCATCCTCGTGCACGTCTCGGTGACCGACCAGACCGTCGGCGAGGCCCGGGACCACGCACTCGACCGGCTGACGGAGACCACGGAGGCGTACGAGGCGGGCGACCGGCTGCCACCGGGCGCGGGCGTGGATCCGGCGGGGCTGCCCGCCGAGTTGCGTACGCTCGCGGCGGGTGGACGGCGCGGCACGATGGTGGGGACCGGTGACCCGTACCCCACGATGTGGGCGGCCGGGCCCGTGAGCGGCGGACGGACGCTGGCCGTACAGGTCGACTACGCGCAGGGCGTCCGCACGATCGACGGGCTCGACCGGGCGATCCTCGGCTCCTCGGCGCTGGCGATCGGCGCGACCCTGCTGGTGGGCGCGTTCGCGGTGACACGCGTGACGCGGCGGCTGCAGTCGACGGCCCAGGTGGCGCGGCGGATCAGCGCCGGCGATCTGGACGCGCGGGTGGGAGATCCGCGGGCGGGGGACGTGCGGGCCGGGCGCCGGGTGAGTCCTCAGGACGAGGTGGCCGCGGTGGCGGGCGCGCTGGACACGATGGCGTCCTCGCTGCAGAACAAACTGCTGAGCGAGCAGCGCTTCACCGCGGACGTGGCGCACGAGTTGCGGACTCCGCTGACGGGGCTGCACGCGGCGGCCGAACTGCTGCCGCCCGGCCGTCCCACCGAACTCGTCCGGGACCGGGTCGCCGCGCTGCGCACGCTCACCGAGGATCTGCTGGAGATCTCCCGGCTGGACGCGCGCAGCGAGCGGGCGGAGATGGACGCGGTGCGGTTGGGGGCTGTGGCCGAGCGGGTGATTCGGGCCGCGGACGCGGACGCGGGTACGGGCACCGGTACCGGTGTCGGTACGGACATCGGTACCGGCATCGGTACGGAGATCAGGATTCTGCGGGATGCCGTCGTGGAGACCGATCAGCGGCGGTTGGAGCGGGTGCTGGGGAATCTTGTCGCCAACGCCCACCGGCATGGGCGGGGGCCCGTGACGTTGACGGTCGACGGGGGTGTCATCACCGTGCGGGACCACGGGGACGGGTATCCGGAGTATCTGCTGGGGCATGGGCCGCAGCGGTTCCGGACGGAGGGGGGTGCTCGGGGGCACGGGTTGGGGTTGACCATTGCCCTGGGGCAGGCGGAGGTGTTGGGGGCTCGGCTTGTGTTCGCCAACGGGGTGGGTGGGGGTGCGGTTGCCGTGTTGACGCTGGCCGGGGCGTAGTTGCCGGGGGCGGGCCGTTGTCGGGTGCGGGTCCGTTGTGGCTGGTCGCGCAGTTCCCCGCGCCCCTGAAAGCAAAGGATTGCGCAGTTCCCCGCGCCCCTGAAAGCAAAGGATTGCGCCGTTCCCCGCGCCCCTAAAGGCAAAAGATTGCGCCGTTCCCCGCGCCCCTAAAGGCAAAAGATTGCGCCGTTCCCCGCGCCCCTAAAGGCAAAAGATTGCGCCGTTCCCCGCGCCCCTGAAGGCGAAAGACTGCGCCGTTCCCGCGCCCCTCGGGGTCGCGGCCCCGGAGCGCTGCGCCCCGATGGCTCAGTGTGGCGGGCGGTTGTGGGGAACGGATTCTAATGTGGCGGTTAGTCAGCCTTGGTCCCCATTTCTGAGGAGCCCGCCATGTCTCTGCGCACCGCTTTCATCCGTCTCGGCATAGCCGTCGCCGGGGGCGCTCTCGCCGTCGGGGCCGCCGCGAGCCCCGCCCTCGCCGGTGACGACTGGGGCGACCACGACAGCAGCCACCCCCGGTACTACAAAGGCCGTATCAGCGCGCCCGGCGGGCTGAACCTGCGGGACAAGCCGACCCGCAGCAGTTCCGTCATCGGCTTCGCGGAGTACGGCGAGGTCGTCTCCATCTTCTGCAAGACGCCCGGTCAGAGCGTCCAGGGCAACCCCCTCTGGTACCTCCTCGCCGACGGCACCTGGGCCTGGGGAGCCGCCCGCTACATCGACAACATCGGCGCCTCGCCCCGCTGGTGCTGAGCGCGTCCCCCGTACCTCCTGAGGCGCGCCGGAACAGCCCCACTGTCACGACATAACAGGACATCGGGCGACCGGCTTGCTAACTTCCGGACATGCTCTCGCCCGGAACGACAGTGCAGGCGGACCCGCCGGCTCCCGTTGTACGCCTCCCCCGGCGCCGTGGCATCGAGTTCACCCTCCTCGTCGTGGCCGTCCTGCTCTCCGTGTACGGCTACTGCGACGTCGGTCTCGCACGGACCGGATCCGTCCCGCCCGGCGCCGCCGGATACGGCGCCGGGCTGGGCGTGCTCGCGCTCCTCGCCCATCTCGCGGTGCGCCTGCGCGCCCCCTGCGCCGACCCGCTGCTGCTGCCGATCGCCGTCCTCCTCAACGGCCTGGGCCTGGTCCTGATCTACCGGCTCGACCTGGAGACCCCGGCCGACCGGGCGGCGCCCACGCAACTCGTCTGGTCGACGCTGGGTGTGGGCCTGTTCATCGCGGTGATCGTGCTCCTGCGCGACCACCGGGTGCTCCAGCGCTACACGTACGTGTCCGTCGTCACCGCACTGGCCCTGCTCGTCCTGCCGATCTTCTTCCCCTCGGTGAACGGCGCCCGGATCTGGATCAGGATCGCCGGGTTCTCCATCCAGCCGGGCGAGTTCGCGAAGGTCATGCTCGCGCTGTTCTTCGCCGGGTACCTCGCCGCCAACCGCAACGCCCTCGCGTACACCGGCCGTCGGATCTGGCTGCTCCAGCTGCCCACCGGACGCGTACTGGGCCCGATCCTCGCGGTCTGGGTGCTGAGCGTGGGCGTACTGGTCCTCGAACGCGACCTCGGCACCTCGCTGCTCTTCTTCGGCCTCTTCGTGATCCTGCTGTACGTGGCCACGGGCCGCACCGGCTGGATCGCGGTGGGGCTGCTGCTCGCGGCGTGCGGGGCGTTCGCCGTCGGCTGGCTGGAGCCGCATGTGCACAGCAGGGTCGAGGACTGGCTGCACCCCTTCGCGTCGATCGAGGCGGGCCTGGGCCCGAACCAACTCGCCCAGTCCCTCTTCGCGTTCGCCGCCGGCGGGTTCCTCGGCACGGGCCTCGGTTCGGGCCACTCGATCCTCATCGGCTTCGCCGTGAAGTCGGACTTCATCCTCGCCACGGCGGGCGAGGAACTGGGCCTGGCCGGCCTCTCCGCCATCTTCATCCTGTACGGGCTGCTGGTCGAGCGGGGTATCCGGGCGGGCCTCGCCCTGCGCGACCCGTTCGGCCGGCTGCTCGCGGTCGGGCTCGCCTCGATCGTGGCGCTGCAGGTCTTCGTGATCGCGGGCGGGGTGACGGGGCTGATCCCGCTGACCGGGATGGCGATGCCGTTCCTCGCGCAGGGCGGTTCGTCGGTCGTCACCAACTGGATCATCGTGGCCCTGCTGATGCGCCTCAGCGACTCGGCGCGCGGCAGGTCCGAGGAGAAGCAGCAGGCAGAGGAGGTCGCGCCGTGACGGGCAACGGCCGGCCCATGACCCGGTACATCCGGCACGCCGCCGCCTTCTGCGCGCTCCTGCTGCTCGCCCTCCTCGTCAACGCCACCCGGGTGCAGCTCGTCCAGGCCCGCGCGTACGACGAGAACCCGGCCAACCGCCGCCACACGATCGCCCGCTACGGGCAGCCGCGCGGCGACATCCTCGTCGGCGGGCGGGCGGTCACCGGCTCCCGGGACTCGGGCGAGCAGTTCCGCTACGAACGGACCTACAAGAACGGCCCGTTGTACGCGCCGGTCACCGGCTTCGCCTCCCAGGTGTACGGGACGTCCCTGCTGGAGGGTGCCGCGGACGGCGTACTGGCGGGCACCGACCCGGCGCTCTCGCTGCTCCCGCTGTGGAACGACCTCGCACGGGCCCGTAACCCCGGTGGCCGGGTGGTCACGACCCTCGACGCGGCGGCGCAGCGGGCGGCGTACGCCGGGCTCGGGGCGCGGCGGGGCGCGGTGGCCGCGCTGGAACCGTCCACCGGCCGCGTCCTGGCCCTGG
Source organism: Streptomyces sp. NPDC127119 (assembly GCF_042677425.1). Classification (NCBI taxonomy): domain Bacteria; kingdom Bacillati; phylum Actinomycetota; class Actinomycetes; order Kitasatosporales; family Streptomycetaceae; genus Streptomyces; species Streptomyces sp. NPDC127119. The sequence goes on from NZ_JBHXTO010000007.1 coordinate 82,134, forward strand.
TCTCCACCCCCTCCTACGACCCCGGGGAGCTCTCCGGCACGGATGCCGACGTGGCCAGGGCGTGGGCGCGGCTGAACGGGGCGGCGGACAGGCCGATGCTCAACCGGGCGGTCCGGCAGACGTATCCGCCGGGTTCGACCTTCAAGGTGGTCACCGCGGCGGCGGCGCTGGACTCGGGCGTGGTGCGCGATGTGGACGCGCCCACCGACTCCCCGGACCCGTACCGGCTGCCGGGCAGTACGGCCCGGCTGACGAACGAGGTCGAGGGGTGCGCGGACGCGTCGCTGCGGTACGCCTTCCAGTGGTCGTGCAACACGGTCTTCGCCGGGCTCGGGGTGGAGGTGGGCCGGCACGCGATGGGCACGACGGCGGCCGGCTTCGGCTTCAACGACCGAAAGCTCGGCATTCCCTTCCGGGTCTCCCCCAGCACCTTCGACACCCGGGTGGACAAGGCACAGCTCGCACTGTCGTCCATCGGCCAGTACAACACCCGTGCCACACCGCTGCAGATGGCGATGGTGGCCGCGGCCGTCGCCAACTACGGCTCGGTGCGCACCCCTCATCTGGTGGAGCGGACGACGACGGCTGACGGCGACACGGTGTCCGCCGCCCCGCAGCACACCCTGCGCCGGGCCATGAACCCCGCCACGGCCGTACGGCTGCGCGAGCTGATGACGGACGTGGTGGAGAAGGGCACCGGCACGAACGCGGCGATCCCCGGCGCCACGGTCGGCGGCAAGTCCGGCACGGCCCAGCACGGCATCCACAACTCCGGCACTCCGTACGCCTGGTTCATCTCCTGGGCGCAGGCCGACGACACCATGGAACCGGCGGTGGCCGTCGCGGTCGTCGTCGAGGACGCGGCGGCCGACCGGGGCGACATCAGCGGCGGCGGGGACGCGGCACCGATCGCCCGGGCGGTGATGGAGGCGGTGCTCGACCGGTGAGACGGGGGTGGTGTCACCGCCGCGGCCCGACCTGACGTCCGGTCATGACTCAGCCCGCAGCCGCGTACGAACTCGCCCAGGTGGACATCTCTCGGCTCCAAGACCCGCTGGACTTACCGTAGTTGAAGGACTCAGCGGACGCCCTCGACCCGGTGAACGCGGTCGCCGACGCCGACGCCGACGACGGATTCGTCTGGCGGCTGCAGAGCGACGAGGACAACGCGACGGACGTGCCCGTCTTCGGCGACGACCGGCTGCTCGTCAATCCGGGCCGAGGCCGAGGAGCGCCTGCCGCATCTGCGGGCGCACGGGGCCACGGCGTACGCGTTCACCCTGCGGACGTCGTTCCCGCCCGGGGAGGCCCGGCCCCTCCTTCAGCCCCAAGAGGCCTCCCGATCCTCAAGGCACCTCCTGAACGCTAGGGGGTCTCCTCCCCCGACCGGATCGCGGCGCTCACCTCCGTCACCCGCGCCTGCTCCTCCGCGGCGAAGCGGTCCGCGTCGAGCTTCTCCGCCAGTTCCTCGTCCTGGGACATGAGGAGGTCGAGGTTGGAGTTGCCCATGTCGAAGACGCCCATGTCGACGTAGGCCTGCTGGAGGCGTTTGCCCCACAGGCCGATGTCGCGGACGCAGGGCACGATGCGGGAGAACAGCAACTGACGGAAGAGGGCCAGGAACTCCGACCGCTCGGTGTACTCCTCGGCCTCCGCCCGGGGCACGCCGAAGTTCTCCAGGACCTCCGTGCCGCGCAGCCGGTCGCGCATCAGGTAGCAGCCCTCGATGACGAACTCCTCGCGTTCGCGCAGTTCGGCGTCGGAGAGCTGCTTGTAGTAGTCGCGCAGCGCCATCCGGCCGAAGGCGACGTGACGGGCCTCGTCCTGCATGACGTACGCGAGGATCTGCTTGGGCAGCGGCTTGTCGGTGGTGTCCCTGATCAGGCCGAACGCGGCGAGGGCGAGCCCTTCGATGAGGACCTGCATCCCGAGGTAGGGCATGTCCCAGCGGGAGTCGCGCAGGGTGTCGCCGAGCAGCGACTGAAGGTTGTCGTCGACCGGGTAGAGCATCCCGATCTTCTCGTGGAGGAAGCGGGAGTAGATCTCCGCGTGCCGCGCCTCGTCCATCGTCTGGGTGGCCGAGTAGAACTTGGCGTCCAGGTCGGGCACGGACTCGACGATGCGGGCCGCGCAGACCATGGCGCCCTGCTCGCCGTGCAGGAACTGGCTGAACTGCCATGAGGCGACGTGCTTGCGGAGTTCACCCCGGTCCCGGTCGTTCATCTTCTCCCAGTACGGAGTGCCGTAGATGGAGATCGACTCGTCGGGGGTGCCGATGGGGTCGTGCGGGTCGACCTCCAGGTCCCAGTCGATCCGCTTCTGCCCGTCCCACTGTTTGTCCTTGCCCTTCTGGTAGAGGGCCAGCAGTCGGTCGCGCCCTTCGTCGTACTCCCAGCTGAACCGTGCCGCGCCGGTCGCGGGCACCTGCCAGAGGGGAGCTCCGGGGTCCTTGGCGTACAGGTCGTAGGTCGGCATGTCTCGCAGGCTCACACGTGGTAGACGGCGGGTCAACAAGTTGCGCAGGGGGGATTGACGAGCTTGCTGACAGGCAGTCTCATAAGACGTGACCGGCGGTAACCCGACCGGCTTCCGGCACGACGACGCACGCACGACGCTTGCAAGCACGACGCAAGCGCGACGCACGCACGACGAGATACGACGACGTACGGCGAGGTGGGCACAGCCATGACGACCGTGACGACGGAGGACCCCGAGGACACCGGGATCGCGGGTCTGCGCGACGCGCTCGGCCTGCTCAAGGACCGCGAACAGGTGGCCGAGCGGCTGCTCGAAGCCTCCGCGAAGCACTCCTTCGACCCGGACGAGGAACTGGACTGGGACGCGCCCTTCGAGGACGGCAAATGGTTCTGGCCGCCGGAGCTGGTGTCGCTCTACGGCACCCCGATGTGGAAGCGGATGAGCGAGGAGCAGCGCATCCTGCTCTCCCGTCACGAGGCCGCGGCGCTCGCCTCGCTGGGGATCTGGTTCGAGATCATCCTCATGCAGCTGCTGGTGCGGCACATCTACGACAAGGCGGCGACGAGCGCGCACGTGCGGTACGCGCTGACCGAGATCGAGGACGAGTGCCGCCACTCGAAGATGTTCGCGCGGCTGATCACCCGGGGCGGGACACCGCACTACCCGGTGAGCCGCGCGCACCAGAACCTGGGCCGGCTCTTCAAGACGGTGTCGACGACCCCCGGTTCGTTCACGGCCACGCTGCTGGGCGAGGAGGTCCTCGACTGGATGCAGCGGCTGACGTTCCCGGACGAGCGGGTGCAGCCGCTGGTGCGCGGGGTGACGCGGATCCACGTGGTGGAGGAGTCGCGCCACGTCCGGTACGCCCGTGAGGAACTGCGCCGCCAGATGATGACCGCGCCGCGCTGGTCGCAGGAGTTCACCCGGATCACCTCGGGCGAGTTCGCCCGCGTCTTCTCGGTCGCCTTCGTCAATCCGGAGGTCTACACGAACGTCGGCCTCGACCGGCGGGCGGCGCTGGCCCAGGTGAAGGCGAGCGGCCACCGCCGCGACATCATGCAGACGGGCAGCAAACGCCTCACGGACTTCCTGGACGACATAGGAGTCCTGCGCGGCACGGGCCGCCGCCTGTGGAAGTCGTCGGGTCTGCTGGCCTGAACGGCGCGGGCGCTCCGGCGGGGGCAGGGGCGCGGCCCCGCCCTTCCCGCGCCCCGGGGTGAAAGGCAGGGGCGCAGCCCCGCTTTTCAGGGGCGCGGGCTGCGCGACAAGCCCCCCACCGGCCCGCACCCACCCACGAGGCCCCACCCACCTCCCACCCCACTCCGCACCCCCCGGGACGGGCTACCCTGCGAGACATGACCTCGCAGGCCCCCACCCGCGCATACCGACGCCTGAGCGTCGAGGAACGCCGCAGTCAGCTCCTCGACGCCGCGCTGTCCCTGTTCGCGACACGGGCCCCGGAGGACATCTCCCTGGACGACGTGGCGGAGGCCGCGGGCGTCTCCCGCCCGCTGGTCTACCGCTACTTCCCCGGCGGCAAGCAGCAGTTGTACGAGGCGGCCCTCCGCTCCGCCGCGGAAGAGCTGGAGCACTGCTTCGCCGAACCGCCGGACGGCCCCCTCACCCGCCGCCTCGCCAACGCCCTGGACCGCTACCTCGCCTTCGTCGACCAGCACGACGCCGGTTTCAGCGCCCTGCTGCAGGGCGGCAGCGTGGTCGAGACGTCGCGGACGACGGCCATCGTGGACGGCGTACGACGGGCCGCCGCCGAGCACATCCTCAGCCATCTGGCCGTCGAGGAGCCGGGCAACCGGCTGCGGATGACCGTCCGGATGTGGATCACGGCCGTCGAGGCGGCCTCGCTGATCTGGCTGGACGAGGAGAAGGAACCCCCGCTGGACGAACTGCGGGACTGGCTGGTCGAGCAGTTCGTGGCCTGCCTGGTGGCGACGGCGGCCCGCGACGAGCAGACCGCCGCGGTCGTACGGGCCGCGCTGACGCTTGAGTCCGCGGACGGACCGATGGGCTCGCTGGCCCGCCGCGTGCTGCCCGTGGTGGGCGACGCGGCGCACCTGCTGTGACACTGGCCCGGTGAAGAGCGAAGACACCCCCTTCGAGGGCGGCCCCCTGGACGGCCGTGTGCTGCCGGTCCTGCTCGGCCCGACCGGCCACCCGCCGAAGGTGTACCGCGTCCCGGTGCCGTCGAACGACGGCGGCGCGCCCACCCTCCTGGTCTACCGCCGCGTGCAGGCGGCCGCGAGCAGCCGTCTCGGCCTGCACCAGGGATGGAAGTACGAGTACGACCCCACGGGCCGCGCCGGCGGACTCAAGTGGCCGTGGTCGAAGCCGGACCCCGCCCCCGGTCCGGTGCCGGGCGCCACGCCAGACGCCACGCCGGACGGCAAGCCGGAGGACACCCACGGGTGACCTCGTTGGGCCGGTCCGCCCACGGTCGGCGCGCGCGGTTCGCGCGGGCGTCTGATGCTCACGGTGCGGAGGAGCGGAAATACCGCCCCGCACCGGAGGTGATGGCGTGTCAGGAAGGCTTCTGCGACTGGTCTGCACGGCGGCGATCGCGGCCGGCGCGGTACTGGTCCCCGCGCCCGTCCCCGTACAGGCCTCGGCGGCACCCGGCCCGCGGGACAGCGGCGCTCCCGCGGCCGAGCGGCCGGTGGCCGAGCTGCTGACGGACCTTCAGCGGCTGTACCGGGAGGCCGAGAAGGCCACCGAGACGTACAACGCGACCGAGGAGCAGCTGAAGCGGCAGCGGACCGAGGTCACCCGGCTCAACGGCCGGCTCACCGCGGCCCGCCTCGCGCTTCACGGCAGCCGCGGCGCGGCGGGACGGCTCGCCCGGCAGCAGTACCAGGGCAGGAGCGAGCTCTCCTCCTACGTACAGCTGCTGCTCGCCCGCGACCCGCAGCACGCGCTCGACCAGGGGCACGTCATCCGGCAGGTCTCGCAGGAGCGGGCCGGGACGATGGAGCGGCTGGCGGGGGACGAGCAGCGGACCGACGAACTGGCGCGCCGGGCCCGTACCGCCCTCGACGGCCGGCTGACCCTCGCCGAGCGGCAGAAGAAGGACCGCGACCTGGTGCGCGAGCGGCTGAAGGACGTCGAGGAGCTGCTGGCCTCGCTCACCGAGGAGCAGCTCTCGCGGGTGGCCGAGCTGGAGAGGTCCGGGGTGGCGAAGGCCCAGGACGAGCTGGTGGCGTCGGGCGCGCTCAGCAGCACCCGCCGGCCCACCTCCGAGGGGGGCGCGGCGCTGCGCTACGCCGTGGCCCAGATCGGCAAGCCGTACGAGTGGGGCGCCGAGGGCCCGGACTCGTACGACTGCTCGGGCCTCACCTCACAGGCGTGGACCGACGCGGGCCGCCCCGTCCCCCGCACGAGCCAGGAACAGTGGGCCGAACTCCCCCACATCCCCCTGACCGACCTGCGCCCCGGCGACCTGGTGGTCTACTTCCCCGAGGCCACCCACGTGGCGATGTACCTGGGTGACGGCCTGGTGGTCCAGGCCCCGAGACCGGGAGCGAGGATCAAGGTGTCCCCGATCGCGGCGAACCCGATCCTGGGCGCGGTCCGCCCGGACCCGTCGGGAAAACCCCTGCGGGGGTACACCCCACCGAAGCTCCCCGACAACGCGACGGACGGCTCGGACGAGGGCTACGACACGCACTAGGGCGCCCCCGAAGGGGCGCGGGGAACTGCGCGACCGGCCACGACGGCGCGGCAGGCACTAGCGGCCCTCAGCCAGCGGTCACAGAGGCCAGGTACGCCCCCGTCTTCTCCGGCTCGTAGAAGAAGTTCTCGAAGTCGGACGGGTCGTTGAAGCCGTTCGCGAAGCGGTTGGCGACCGGGGGGAGCTGGCCCGCCGCGCCGATCAGGTTCAGGACGTGCTCCGGGGGCGGGCCGAGCATCGCGTTCGTCCACTTCGTGACGTGCTGGGCCGTGTCCCAGTAGCGCTCGAACGTGGCGCGCATCCACTCCTCGTCGAACTCCTTGTCCCCGTGGCCGAGGATCGAGTCGAGGTACGAGGCGGCGCACTTGGAGGCCGAGTTGGAGCCCTGGCCGGTGATCGGGTCGTTCGCCACGACCACGTCCGCCACGCCGAGGACCAGGCCGCCGCCGGGCAGCCGGCCGACGGGGTTGCGGACGGTGGGCGCGTAGCGGCCGGCCAGCGTGCCGCCCGCGTCGGTGAGTTCGACCTTGGTGGCCCTGGCGTACTCCCACGGCGTGAACCGCTCCATGAGTTCCAGGGTCAGGGAGAGGTGTTCGGCCGGGTCCTTCACACCCTGGAAGGCGTCCAGCGGGCCGCCGGGTATGCCCTCCCAGAAGAGGATGTCCGCCCGGCCGGAGGTGGTGAACGTCGGCATGACGAAGAGCTCGCCGACACCGGGCACGAGGTTGCAGCGGACCGCGTCGAACTCGGGGTGCTCGGGTCGCGGGCCGAGCCCGTGCACGTACGCGACGGCCAGCGCGCGCTGCGGCTCCGCGTACGGGGAGCGGGAGGCGTCGCGGCCGAACATCGACACCAGTTCGCCCTTGCCCGCCGAGACGAGGACCAGGTCGTACGTACGGGCGAAGTAGTCGAGGTCGGAGACCGCGGCGCCGTGGATGACGAGCTGGCCGCCGCGCTGCGCGAACGTCTCCATCCAGCCGGCCATCTTCACCCGCTGGTCGACCGACTGCGCGTACCCGTCGAGTGTGCCGACCCAGTCGATGGCGCGCTGCGAGGGGCCCGGGTCGAAGGAGCCGGGGGCCGCGACGGAGACGCCGAGTCCTTCGATCTTCGGGGCCTGGGACTCCCAGAAGTTCAGCTGGAGATCGCGCTCGTTCTCCAGTGCCGTGTGGAACATGCACTGGGTGGACATGACGCGCCCGGTACGGATCTCGTCCGCCGTCCGGTTGGACATCAGGGTGACCTCGTACCCGTTCGTCTGGAGTCCGAGGGCGAGCTGGAGTCCGGACTGGCCGGCTCCGACGACGAGTATCTTCCGCATGCGGGTCCTCACTGTGCACTCTGCGTACGCGTACGCCTTGTTACGCCTTGTTCGGGGCTGACGTCCTGCGCGAACTGTCCGATGCGGACTGTCCGGTGCGAACTGTCCGGTACGAACTATTCGGGGCTGACGTCGAGCGCGTGGCCCACCAGTGCCAGCAGGCTCTCGATGACCGAGATCCTGCGGCGCGCGTCCATGATCATGACAGGTATGTGCCGGGAGATCGTGAGCGCCTCCCGCACGTCGTCGGCATCGAACCGCTCGCTGCCGTCGAAGTGGTTGACGGCGACGACGTACGGCAGCCCGCAGCTCTCGAAGTAGTCCAGCGCCGGCCAGCAGTCCTTGAGACGGCGGGTGTCGGCGAGGACCACGGCGCCTATCGCCCCGCGCACCAGGTCGTCCCACATGAACCAGAACCGCTGCTGTCCGGGCGTACCGAACAGGTACAGCACCAGGTCGTCGTCGAGCGTGATGCGGCCGAAGTCCATGGCCACGGTCGTGGTGGTCTTCTCCGGGGTCGAGCTGAGGTCGTCGGTGCCCTCGCTCGCCTGTGTCATCAGCGCCTCCGTCTGGAGAGGCGTGATCTCGGAGACGGCGGTGACGAGGGTGGTCTTGCCCACCCCGAAGCCACCCGCCACCACGATCTTCGTGGCGATCGGCGCGCGGGTCCGATCCTTCTGCCAGGCTTTCAACTCCTCGTCGGGCTCCACGACTTCGGGGAGGCCGGACGATCGGGAGACATCCGAGACGCGGGAGACGTCAGAGACGACGGAGTCCACTCAGCACCCTTTCCAGCAGAGCACGGTCCGGCTGTCCCGGGCCGTGACCTGTTCCGTACACACGGATCTTGCCCTGGTCCGCCAGGTCGCTGAGGAGCACCCGGACCACGCCGAGCGGCATCTTCAGAAGGGCCGCGACCTCGGCCACCGTACGCATCCGGCGGCAGAGTTCGACGATGGCCCTCATCTCCGGCATCACCCGGGTGGAGAGTGAACCATTCTCCAGTTCACGCCGTTCATCCGGGGCCTCAAGTGCGGCCACGAACGTCTCGACGAGCAGCACGTGCCCGAACCGCGTACGCCCGCCGGTGAGCGAATAAGGGCGTACGCGGGCGGCTTTGCGGTCGCCGCCGCGGACCGGCAGCCTGGGCGTGCCGTTCACGTTCGCGTCGCTCACTTGGCCGTCTCCATCGTCGTGGCCTCAAGCGACTGGCGCAGCTCGCTGCGGAGTTCGGGAGTCAGGACGTGTCCGGCACGGCCCACGAAGAGCGCCATGTGGTACGCGACGACGCTCATGTCGCAGTCGGGGGCGCCGTGCACACCGAGCAGCGAACCGTCGCTGATCGACATGACGAAGAGCCCGCCCTCCTCCATCGCGACCATCGTCTGCTTGACGGTCCCGCCGTCCATCAGCTTCGCGGCGCCGATGGCGAGGCTGCCGATGCCGGAGACGATGGTGGCCAGGTCCGCCGCGGACCCGCGGGGACCCGAGGGTCTCCCCTCGTCCTGCCGCGCCTGCGCGTTTCTCCCGGGGTCGGAGGAGAGGAGCAACAGGCCGTCGGAGGAGACCACCGCGACCGACAGGAGGCCCGGCACCTCCTCGACGAGGTTCGTCAGCAGCCAGTGCAGATTGCGGGCTTCGTGGCTCAGTCCGAAGGTACTGGACGCGGTCAACTGCTTGCCTCCTCGACTGTGTCCCCCCTGGTTTCTACGGCATGTGCGGCGGGCGTCTGCAGCTCCGACGTCTGTTCGGAGATCTCCGCCTCGACATCGCGCCGGCCCTCGCTGGCGCCCCGGTGGAACCCGCCGAGACGGCGGCGCAGTGCCTCGGCGTCGACGGGCGTCTGGCGCGGACCGACGGCGGGCGCGGGCGCGGCGATCCTCGGGGTCCGCTTGGGCAGCCCCTTGTCCGTGATCCGCTCCGCCGGCTCCGGCGACTCCTGGGTCCCCTCGGTTCCCTGAGTTCCCTGTGACGTCTGTACGTCGTCCCGGGCGCGCTCGTGGGCGTCGGGGCCGATGGCGTACGGGTCGGGGGCGCGGTGCGGCTCGGTGCGGTGGTCCTTGGTGGCCTGGGCCGGGACCCGGATCGCCGATGCGTCCGACGGGTCCGATGCGTCCGACGGGGACGCGGCACCGGGCTCGGCAGGTGCGGCGGGCTCGTCCTTCGGCGTCGCGGGCGGCACCGGGGCCATGAGGACCATGGTGGTCTCGGGGCCGGTGGGCTGATCCGGCTCCGGGGCGGCGGGCTCGTCGTCGGCCGCAGGCTCGACGGGGGCCTCGGGAGCGGTGCGGGCCGCAGGCGAGGTGGTGGCCGCGGACTCGTCGGCGGCGGCCGACTCGGGCGGGGCAGCCGGCTCGGGCGGGGCGAGAGCCGTACCCGCCCCGTCCGTCTCGCGCAGGGTGTCCTCCGCCGCCGCGATCAGCGGGTCGCGGCCCTGACGGCCGTACAGGACGTTGGAGTTGACCTCGGCGTCCGCGCCCGGCAGGGACATCGCGGCGGCGCCCCCCGGCGTGCGGGCGGTGGTCGCCTGTGGGACGGCCACGGTCGGCGCGGCGGCGAGCAGTGCCTTGGGCAGGACCACGACGGCCGTGATGCCGCCCTGCTTCTGCTCGCGCAACTGCGCCCGTACACCGTGCCGGTGGGCGAGCCGGGCCACCACGTACAGGCCGAGCCCGAGGCCCTCGCCGCTCTCCTCGTCGTACGGGTCCTCCGGGTCGAAGGCCGCGAGGCGGGTGTTGAGCCGCTCCAGGCGCTCGCCGGTCATGCCGATGCCCTCGTCCTGGACGGAGAGCATGACCTCGCCGCTCTCCAGGAGCCAGCCGGAGACCTCGACGGGGATGTCGGGCGGCGAGAACGAGGAGGCGTTCTCCAGGAGTTCGGCCACGAGGTGGCTGATGTCGTCCGCCGCGAACCCGGCGAGGTGCGCGTGCGGCGGCAGCGCGGAGATACGGACGCGCTCGTAGCGTTCGACCTCGCTGACGGCCGCGCGGACGACGTCGACCAGCGGGACGGGGCCGGGGTGCTGGTGGCCGTGCTCCGCGCCCGCGAGGACCAGCAGGTTCTCGCTGTGGCGGCGCATGACGGTGGCGAAGTGGTCGAGCTTGAAGAGGGTGGCGAGGCGCTCGGGGTCCTGCTCGCGCTCTTCGAGGCCCTCGATGACACCGAGCTGCCGCTCGACCAGGCCCAGGGTGCGCAGGGCGAGGCTGACGTAGGTGCCGTGGATGTTCTGCCGGACCTGCTCCAGGTGGGCGGTGGCCTCGGCGAGTTCCGTACGGAACGTGTCGCGTTCGTCGGCCATCTTCTGGCGCTGGCCGATGAGGTGCTTGCGGTCGCCCTCCAGCGTGCCGAGGCGCTCCTGGAGCGCGACGGCGTGCGTGTGGAGCGTGTTGACGGAGCGCACGACCTGCGCGAACTCGTCGTTGCGGCCGGTGAACTTGACCGGGTCGCCGGTGCCGGGCTCGGCGGCCAGGCGTGCCGAACCGCGGCGCAGGACCGACAGCGGGCGCGTGAGCGACCGGGCCATGCCGGTGGAGACGCCGACGGCGAGCAGCATGAGCGCACCGAGGATCGCGACGCGGATCTCCAGCGCGGTGACGTCGTCGTCGCGCAGCTGGGCGAGTTCCTCGGCGCGCTGGGTGTTGAGGGACGCCTCGACCCCGCGCATCAGCTCGACGCGGGAGGAGAGCGCCGCGTCCAGCTTCTTGGTGCTGGTGGCCAGTTCGTCGTCGGAGAGGGTGGGCTGGTCCGCCAGGCTCGCCAGGTACTTCTCGGCGGACGCGACATCCGGTCCGTTGACCGTGGAGTCGTACGAGGTCCGGTCCGCCTTGGGTGCCGTGCCGGCGAAGTCGGCGAGGGCGGCCTGCTCACGGACGTTGGCCTGCTGGGCCGCGGCGGTGAGCGCGTCGCGCTGCTTCGTCGCGGCGGCCGACGACGTGGTGGTCGTGGTGGGCAGGCCCGTGATCGGGTCGGTGGTGGTCTGCCTGCTGGTGGGCACGCTCAGCGCGGCGAGCAGCAGACCACGGGTCGAGGCCGCCTGCTGGACGGCGGTGTCGAGGTCGGCGAGGGCGTGCGCGCCGGAGCCCGCGCGGGGCGGAATCTTCTCGGCCAGGTCCTCGGCGAGCCCGTGGAGTTCCGTGAGGGCCGTCGAGTACGCCTGGTGCGCTTCGAGGGCGCTGCTCTCCCCGGTGAGCGCCGACCTGCGGACGGCGGCGATCGCGTCGAGCGTCTTGAGGAAGGACGCGGGGGCGTCCGCCTCGACGGCGGCGACGCGCAGTTCGTCGACCTGGCGGTCCACGCGGGTGCTGCGGCGCTCCGAGGGTGCCTGGCCCTTGGGCCGGCCGGCCGCGAGGTACGAGGTGACCTCGTCGCGTTCGTCGGCCAGTGAGTGGGCGAGGGCCAGGGCGTCCTGGGTCCGCTCGGCCGACGTCACCAGATTCTGGGAATCGTTCAGCTGTCCGGAGGCGGCGATCACGGACGGAGCGCCCGCTCCGGCGATCGCGGCGGCCACCACGGCGACGGCGACGATCAGCCGACTGCGTACGTGAGCGGGCCGGCCTCGTCCCGCGGGGTCCGGAGTGTCCTGCGGTGCCGGTGAGTTCGGGGTGTGCCCTGAGGCTTCACCCGAGGCCGGCTGCCTGCCTTTGCGCCGAGGCCGCATTTTCTGCACCGGTGCTCGCATTCTTGACTCGTGTCCCCATGGGCCCGGGTGACGATCCGTCAACTCGCGTGTCGTCCCGGTTCGGCTCCCGACCTTCCCAGTGCCGGTGGGCAGTGGTCGCGCATCGCCTGACCCGCCACACGAAGGAGTGAACATCGCCGGGGAGCGGCCCGGCAAGTTCCCCTGGCGCGTGCGACACCCCTGCGGGGCAGGCCGGTTGGACGTCCACGGCAACCGATGGCAGGATGCGCCGCCACGCATCGCCCGAGTCGGCGAATCCGTCGCAAAACAGGCGCCTGACCTGCTTGTCCGGACCATTTGACCGACGGTTGCCAGCCTTTGGTGAAGCTCGTGAAGGGGTCGTGCAGACTGGCCGGATGCGCTCGGAACTGATCTCGGTACCCGGTGACCCCACCCGCCCCGACGAGGACTACGCATCGGTCGGGCTTCCCGCCTCCGGACAAGGGGGTTCGATCGTCGTCCTGGACGGCGTGACGCCTCCCGCGACCGACCAGGGCTGTCTGCATTCCGTCCCCTGGTTCACCGCCCGACTCGGTGGCGCGTTGCATGAACTGTCCGTTTCACGGCGAGATCTGACACTCACTGAGGTCTTGGGCCACGCCATCGCGCGTACCGCCGACGCACATCGGGCAACCTGTGACCTTTCTCACCCGCGCACCCCGCAGGCGACGGTGGTGCTGGCGCGCTGGTCAGAGGCGTTGGTCGAGTACTTGGTGCTCTCCGACTCGGCGCTGCTCATCGAGTCACCGGCGGGCGCGGTCATCCCCGTGCTGGACGACCGCCTCTCGCGGGTCCCGCACGCCACGCTGAGGTCGGCCGCGGCGACGGACGCGATCCTGCGCAACAAGGAGGGCGGCTTCTTCACGGCCGCGGCGGACCCGTCGGTGGCGTCCCGCGCCGTCACGGGCACGCTCCCCCGCTCCGAGGTCCGCGCCCTCACGGCCCTCACGGACGGCGCGACGCGCTGGGTGGAGAAGTTCGGCGAGGGCGACTGGACGGACCTGTTCACCCTGATCCGCAAGGAGGGCGGCCGGTCCCTGATCGACCGGGTCCGCACCCTGGAACGCTCCGAAACGGCCGCCACCTATCTGGGCCGCTCCAAGACCCACGACGACGCGACGGTGGTCCACGCGGAGCTGTGATGCCGCCCCCGCCGCGGAGTGGCCCGAAGCCGCGCGGTCGGGCCCGGGTCCGCCGTGGCTGATCGCGCCGTTCCCCGCGCCCCTCGGGGAGGGGCTGCGCCCCGTCCCACCCAGGGCGCGGGGAACGGCGCAGTCTTTTGCCTTTGTCTTCAGGGGCGCGGGGAACGGCGCAGTCTTTTCGCCCTTAAGGGGCGCGGGGAACTGCGCGACCAGCCACAACGGACCCGCAGCCGACACACAGCGCCCACCCCTTCAGCCCCGTTCGACCCCCCGGTTGAGCCGGTGCAACAACCGCGCCAGCTCAGCCACTTCCCCCCGGTCCCAACTGGCGAGTTCGCGAACATACCGAGCCCGCCGGGCATCCCGCACGGTCCCGAACCGCTCCCGCCCCACGTCGGTGAGATGCACGAGCCACGCCCGCCCGTCCGCGGGATCGGGCTCCCGCGCGACAAGCCCGATCTCCTCCAGCGCCCGCAGCTGCCGGGACATCGTGGCCTTGCCGACCCCGATGTACGCGGCAAGCTCCGTCGCCCGCTGCCGCCCGCGTTCCTCCAGCCGTACGAGCAGCCCGTAGGCCGAGGACTCCAGATCGGGGTGCACCTCGCGCACCATCTCCCCGGAGGACGCCCGCGCCCGCCTCAGCAGAACGGTCAGCTCACGCTCCAGCGCCAGGAACTCCTGGTCGACAGGACCGTGGTCCACACCACTGCCCGGAACGCCGGATCCCGCCCGATGCCCCTCACCCATACCGCCCTCGTGCACGTCAGCACCCATGACCCGGTTTCCCGATCGTGAAAGTTTCCGCCAAAGACCGCCATTGCCGCAGCTCGGCCAGTATTTCGCAGGAATAGACCAACGGCAGCCGCCGAGCCCTCTTTCCGCCGCCCGCCCGCGTGCGTAGCTTCTTCACCACGCACCCGCATGGCATGCCCACGCCATTTTATGGACCCCACCACCACCCGGGCACCACCGAGCCTTCGGAGGCACGAACATGTCCGTGCACACATCCGGAACGGCCCACCCCTCACCCGCGCGCGACCACCTCAGAACGCGCTTCGGCGCGATGGGCATCCTGCTCCTGTCCCTCTCCCTGTCCCTCTCCGTCCTCATCCCCGGTCCCGCCCACGCGGCCGACGTCCCGGCCCGCGGCTCCGCGTACATGGGGATGGGCGTCATCCCGCACGACGGCCAGGACGGCCTGCCGACCCCGGGCGACGCCACCCAGACGGAGGGGGTGGACGTCAGCAGCCACCAGGGCAACGTCGCCTGGTCCACCCTGTGGACCAGCGGGGTCAAATGGGCCTATGTGAAAGGCACCGAGGGGACGTACTACACGAACCCCTACTTCACCCAGCAGTACAACGGCTCGTACAACGTCGGCATGATCCGCGGCGCGTACCACTTCGCGACCCCCGACACGACGGGCGGCGCCGCGCAGGCCAACTACTTCGTGAACAACGGCGGCGGCTGGTCGAAGGACGGCAGGACGCTCCCGGGCGCGCTGGACATCGAGTGGAACCCGTACGGGGCGGCCTGCTACGGCAAGACGCAGAGCGCGATGGTCACCTGGATCCGCGACTTCCTGAACCAGTACAAGGCCCGCACCGGCCGTGACGCCGTCATCTACTCGGCCACCAGCTGGTGGACCCAGTGCACCGGCGACTACGCCGGTTTCGCCTCCGCCAACCCGCTCTGGATCGCCCGCTACGCCACGGCGGTGGGCACGCTCCCGGCGGGCTGGGACTACTACACGATGTGGCAGTACACGTCCTCGGGCCCCACGGTCGGCGACCACGACAAGTTCAACGGCGCCCTCGACCGCGTGGTGGCACTGGCCAACGGCTGACCCCGCCCCCGTACCCACGGCACACGTCGTACGCGGAAGGCCCGGACCCCTCACGAAGAGGGGGCCGGGCCCTACCCGCCCGATGACGTCCGTCACTGCGCCACCGGAGTCTGCGCCACGCGGCTCGCACGAGTCGTCACACGACTCACGCGAGCCCGCCGCTCACGCGGCCAGCGGAACCTCCGTCGCCGCGCCGTTCGTCGCCGGCGCCAGCGCCAGTTCCAGGACCTGGCGGACGTCCGTCACCGCGTGGACGTCGAGCTTCTCCAGCACCTCCGCCGGTACGTCGTCCAGGTCGGCCTCGTTGCGCTTCGGGATGATCACCGTGGTGACACCCGCCCGGTGCGCGGCGAGCAGCTTCTGCTTGACGCCGCCGATCGGCAGCACCCGGCCGGTGAGCGAGACCTCACCGGTCATGGCCACGTCGGTACGGACCTGGCGGCCGGACAGCAGCGAGGCCAGTGCCGTCGTCATCGTGACACCCGCGCTCGGACCGTCCTTCGGCACCGCGCCCGCCGGGAAGTGGATGTGCACGCCCCGGTCCTTGAGGTCGGCGACGGGCAGTTCCAGTTCGGCGCCGTGCGAGCGGAGGAAGGAGAGCGCGATCTGCGCCGACTCCTTCATCACGTCGCCCAGCTGACCGGTGAGGGTCAGCCCCGCCGCGCCCGTCTCCGGGTCGGCGAGCGACGCCTCGACGAAGAGGACGTCACCACCGGCGCCGGTGACCGCGAGCCCGGTCGCCACGCCGGGCACCGCCGTGCGGCGCTCGGCCGGGTCCTGGGCGGACTCGGGCACGTGGTGCGGCCTGCCGATCAGCGCGCGCAGATCGTCCGCGCCGACCGTGAACGGCAGCTTCCGCTCGCCGAGTTCGTGCTGCGCCGCGATCTTGCGGAGCAGCCGTGCGACGGACCGCTCCAGGTTCCGTACGCCCGCCTCGCGGGTGTACTCCCCGGCCAGCCTGCGCAGCGCGCTCTCGTCGAGGGTGACCTCGGCGGTCTCGAGCCCGGCTCGCTCCAGCTGGCGCGGGAGCAGGTGGTCGCGGGCGATGACGACCTTCTCGTCCTCGGTGTACCCGTCGAGCCGCACCAGTTCCATCCGGTCGAGCAGCGCCTCCGGGATGGCCTCCAGCACGTTCGCCGTGGCCAGGAAGACGACGTCGCTCAGGTCGAGCTCGACCTCCAGGTAGTGGTCCCGGAAGGTGTGGTTCTGGGCCGGGTCGAGGACTTCGAGGAGGGCCGCCGCCGGGTCGCCCCGGAAGTCGGAGCCCACCTTGTCGATCTCGTCGAGCAGGACCACCGGGTTCATGGACCCGGCCTCCTTGATCGCCCGCACGATCCGGCCGGGCAGCGCGCCGACGTACGTACGCCGGTGGCCGCGGATCTCCGCCTCGTCCCGTACGCCACCGAGGGCGACCCGGACGAACTTGCGGCCCATGGCGTGCGCGACGGACTCGCCGAGCGAGGTCTTTCCGACGCCGGGAGGGCCGACGAGCGCGAGCACCGCGCCGCCGCGCCGGCCGCCCACGACACCGAGACCCCGGTCGTTGCGCCGCTTGCGGACCGCCAGGTACTCGGTGATCCGCTCCTTCACGTCGTCCAGGCCCGCGTGCTCGGCGTCCAGGACCGTCTTGGCGCCCTGGATGTCGTACTCGTCCTCCGTGCGCTCGTTCCACGGGAGTTCGAGCACGGTGTCGAGCCAGGTGCGGATCCAGGAGCCCTCGGGCGACTGGTCGCTGGAGCGCTCCAGCTTCTCGACCTCCTTGAGCGCGGCCTCACGGACCTTCTCGGGGAGGTCGGCGGCCTCGACGCGGGCCCGGTAGTCGTCGGACTCCTCGCCCTCGGCCTCGCCGTTCAGCTCGCGCAGCTCCTTGCGCACGGCCTCCAGCTGCCGCCGCAGCAGGAACTCCCGCTGCTGCTTGTCCACACCCTCCTGTACATCCTTGGCGATGGACTCGGCGACATCCTGCTCGGCGAGGTGCTCGCGCAGGTGCTCGGTGGCCAGCTTCAGCCGGGCCACCGGGTCGGAGGTCTCAAGCAGCTCGACCTTCTGGGCGGTCGTCAGGAACGGCGAGTAACCGGAGTTGTCGGCGAGCGTGGACACGTCGTCGATCTGCTGGACACGGTCCACGACCTGCCAGGCGGCCCGCTTCTTCAGCCAGTTCGTGGCCAGCGCCTTGTACTCCTTGACCAGTTCGGTCACGGAGCCGGGCAACGGGTCCGGCACGGTCTCCTCGACCTGCGTGCCCTCCACCCACAGGGCCGCGCCAGGACCGGTCGTACCGGCACCGACGCGCACCCGTCCGCGACCGCGGATCAGGGCACCGGGGTCACCGTCGGCGAGGCGCCCGACCTGCTCGATCGTGCCGAGCACCCCCGTGTTGGCGTACGTGCCGTCGATCCGCGGAACAAGAAGCACCCTCGGCTTGCTGGCACCGGTGGAACGGGCTGCTGCCTGCGCGGCTTCCACCGCGGCGCGTACATCGGCGTCGTTCAGGTCCAGGGGCACCACCATGCCGGGCAGCACGACCTCGTCGTCGAGCGGCAGCACGGGCAGAGTGAGCGGTTCGGACGTCAAAGTCATGATCTCCCCTTCGGCATTCAAGTTGAGCTATGCCGACTCAATGCACGTGAGCCTCTGATTGTTCCCCTACGGGTGTTCGCTGTGAGCGATCGCCTCTGTCGACCCGAGCCACCGACCCCGTACCGTCTGCTCCAGTAACAGCTCAATAGCCATTTGGGCCATTACGCATGAACGCGCGTACGGAGCATACGGAGGTGGGCCGCGGTGATGAACGAGACCGTGCGGGCCTGGGTGGACGGATGGGTCGTCTCGCGTGGGGCGGCACCTCCGGTGGCCGCGCCCTGGGGATGCACCGTGGACGTGGGCGAGTCCGATCACGTCACCCGGCACGTACTGGGCGCGACGGAGGACCAGGTGGACGAGGCCACCGTCCGCGAGGTGGCCGACGCGGTGTCCGGAGCGGGCGTGTGGCTCAAGGTCTTCGCGGAGCCCGCCCGGGTCACGCCCTGGCTCGGCAGCGGCTGGTGGACCAACCCCGAGACCGGCTACCTGATGTCGACGCCCCTCGCCCGGGGCCCCGTACCGCCCGTGCCGGACGGCTACCGGCTGCGCGGCTGGTCCCGGGGCGGAGTCACCCACGTCCTGGTCGCCGCGGCCGACGGTTCACAGGCCGCGCGCGGGCGGATCGTCCCGACCGGGGCGACGGCCGTCGCCGACCGCATCGAGACGGCGCCCGCACACCGGCGCAGGGGCCTGGGCCGCTTCGTCATGCACACCCTCGCGCACACGGCGGTCGCCCAGGGTGCCGAGACCGGCGTACTGGCGGCTACGCCGGACGGGCGGGGTCTGTACGAGTCCCTGGGGTGGAGCGTGGAGGCGAGGCTGACGAGCTCGAAGTTCACGGGCCGGACGGAGCGGACGGACCGGACCGAGCAGACGGAGCGGACGCATCGGGCTCAGGCGGAGTCCCCGGCCGGAGTCTGAACGCGCCGCCGCGGCGTCCCCGGCGTCACCCGGGAGGGGCCGTCGCCGCAGCCGCCGTCGCCGCGGCCGGCCGGGAGCGGCGCACCCACGGCCAGGTGGCGACCCCGATGGCCAGGGCCAGCAGGTGTCCCCAGTTCGTCAGGGGGTCGGTGTAGGCCACCAGGCCCTCGCCGACCAGCCAGGCGGACACCGCCAGGAGGAGCAGGCGGGGCCAGAGTGTCAGGAGCCCGGCCAGTGCGCCGGCGCTCGCCGCGACACCGAAGCTGATGCCGTAGTCGTAGCGGTGGAGGGAACTGTCGGGGAGGTGCCCGGCGAGGACCGAGAGGCCGACGGGTATCTCGGTGGCCAGCGTCGCCACGACGTGCCCCAGCAGGAAGACACCCGCCGTGCGCCGGCCGCCGATGCGCCGCTCCAGCGCGGTGAGCACCAGGAGGAAGGCGATCGCGAACACGGAGGAGATTCCGCCGGCGATCCACAGCGCGCTGGCGATCAGCACGGGGACCGGCGCCTGTGCCAGGTGCACCACGTCCGTGCTGGACCCCTGGAGCACGCGGCTCACCAGGTGGGGGTCGGCGTACTCGGTGAAGAGCGAGGTCAGAAGGAGGACGACGGCGTACCCGAAGGTGAAGGGGGTGGCGGTGGGGGTGGGGAACGGGTGACGCACGCGCCTCGGCCGTCGGAGACGGGGGTCTGCCGGTATCGCGTTCGCGTGCCGGCCCGGTGGGGGCTTGTCGCGCAGTTCCTCGCACCCCTCACCGGGGCCGGAAGAGACGGGCCGTTGGGAAGGGCCCTCTGCCCGTGCCCGATTCGCGTGCCGGTTCGGTGGGGGCTTGTCGCGCAGTTCCTCGCGCCCCTTACCGGGGCTGGAGGGGGCGGGCGGATGGGAAGGGCCCTCTGCCCGTGCCGGATTCGCGTGCCGGTTCGGTGGGGGCTTGTCTCGTAGGTCCTCGCGGCCCTTGCGGGGGCTGGGGGGCTTCGGAGCGTTCGGGTTCGGGGACGCGTCCCTCTCGCTCCGCTCCACCGTCGGGGGCTCCTTCCGTTCTGCCCCCACCCTCGGCGTGCTTGATCGCGCTGTCTATGACGGATGCCACGCACAGGCCGTCCCTGTCCGGGTCCCAGCGTCCTCCAGGGGACCCGGCACCGCCACCGCGGGCCGGAGTCGGGTGGCGCGGCGCGGCGCGGCGCGGCGCGGCGCGGCGAAAACCGGCTGCCCGGCCGGGCGCGGGTTGCCAGGATGGGGTCATGACCGCGTACGACACCCCGCACGGCAGCCCCGAAGTCATCGACCGCCGCGAGGGCCCGTACGGCGAGGTCGTACTGCGCCGCCACGGCGAGCTGCTGCAGATCATCGCCAACGGCTGTTTCCTCATGGACACCTCCGACGGCCGCTCGGAGAGGCTGCTGGTCGACGCCGCGCTCGGCGCGCTGGACGGGCGCCCCGCGCCGGAGATCCTGATCGGCGGCTTGGGCGTCGGCTTCTCCCTCGCGCACGCGGCGGCCCACCCCCGCTGGGGCCGTATCGCCGTCGCCGAACGGGAACGGGCCATCGTCGACTGGCACCGCGCCGGGCCGCTCGCGGAGCTGTCCGCCCCCGCGCTCGCGGATCCGCGCACCGAGATCATCGAGGTCGATCTCGTCGCCCACGTCCATGAGACATCCGACACGTACGACGTGCTGTGCCTCGACATCGACAACGGACCCGAGTGGACCGTCACGGAGGGCAACGAGAGCCTGTACTCACGGGCCGGACTCGCCGCGTGCGCACGGGTGTTGAGGGAAGGCGGGGTACTCGCTGTTTGGTCGGCCAAACCTTCGCCTGATTTCGCAAGAACCTTGCGGAATGCCGGGTTCCAGCGGGTGCGTACCGAAGAGATCCCCGTTGCCCGGGGCGTTCCGGACGTGGTGCATCTCGCGGTAAGGCCTGGATAGCCGAGGGGTGGTCACTGCCCGTACCCTGCTGCTCTGACGCCGATCATTCAAGCGTCAAGCGCAGTCATGGAATCACCCCACTGGTTCCGGAAAGCACACTCAGGGGCGGGCGATGGAGCAGACACACACCTCGCACAACGGCACGGCGGCCACGCCGGGCGCTCAGCGCCGGGTGCTGGTGGTCGAGGACGATCCGACGATCGTCGACGCCATCGCCGCCCGGCTCCGCGCCGAGGGATTCCTCGTGCAAACAGCGGGTGACGGACCGGCCGCCGTCGACACGGCCGAGGCATGGCAGCCCGACCTGCTGATTCTCGACATCATGCTGCCGGGCTTCGACGGCCTGGAGGTCTGCCGCCGGGTCCAGGCGGCCCGTCCGGTACCGGTGATGATGCTCACCGCCCGCGACGACGAGACGGACATGCTGGTCGGCCTCGGCGTGGGCGCCGACGACTACATGACGAAGCCGTTCTCGATGCGGGAGCTGGCCGCGCGCGTGCACGTTCTGTTGCGCCGCGTGGAGCGGGCCGCCCTGGCCGCGTCCACTCCGCGCTCCGGCATCCTGCGCCTCGGCGAGCTGGAGATCGACCACGCCCAGCGGCGGGTCCGGGTGCGCGCCGACGACGTACACCTCACGCCCACCGAGTTCGACCTGCTGGTCTGCCTGGCGAACACGCCCCGCGCGGTCCTTTCGCGCGAGCAGCTGCTGGCCGAGGTCTGGGACTGGGCGGACGCCTCCGGCACCCGGACCGTGGACAGCCACATCAAGGCGCTGCGCCGGAAGATCGGCGCGGAGCGGATCCGTACGGTGCACGGCGTGGGCTACGCGCTGGAGACCCCGACACCCTAGAGTCGGGCACCCTGACCGAGGGGGCGTATGTGATGAGGGGTCTCGGCGTACTGCGCAAGCGCGTCAAGGCGGGCGCGGGGCTGATCTCCGGCACGAGTTCCGGTACTGGTTCCGGCGCGGATTCCGGCCCGGCCGCCGGGGCGGGTCCCGGTGCGGCGTCCGATGCCGGGCCTGGCGCGCAGCCTGCTGCGGGGCCTGTTTCCGGCACGCCGTCCGGTACCGCGTTCGGCGGCTCGTCCGGCACCGGCACCGGTCCCCTTGCGGACGCCGTTTCCGGTGCGAGTCCGGCGCTGGGTTCCGGTCCGGCCGTCGGCGCGGGCGCGGGCGGCTTCTCAGCGACGCGCCCGCCGCCGGGTTCGGCCCCGGGCACCGGCAGAACGTCCGGCACGACATCCGGCACCACGACCGGCGCCGCATCCGTCACCACGTCCGGCACGAGCGCGTATGCCGTCCCGGGTATCGGATCCGGCTCCGGATCGGGATCCTGGGGAGACATGCGCCCCTTCTCCATCAAGACCAAGCTCGGCACGCTGGTGGTCGTCGCCGTCTTCATCACCACCGGCCTGCTGATGATCGCGGTCCGCACGGAGACGGAACTGCGCTTCATCACGGTCTTCTCGATGATCGCGACCCTGCTGATCACCCAGTTCGTGGCGCACTCGATCACCGCTCCGCTGGACGAGATGAGCACCGTCGCGCGGGGCATCTCGCACGGCGACTACACCCGCCGGGTCAGGGGCGCCGACCGCCGCGACGAGCTGGGCGACCTGGCCCAGACGATCAACCGGATGGCCGACGACCTGGAGGCCCAGGAGCGGCAGCGCAAGGAACTCGTGGCGAACGTCTCGCACGAGCTGCGTACGCCCATCGCGGGCCTGCGGGCGGTCCTGGAGAACGTGGTGGACGGCGTCTCCGCGGCCGACCCCGAGACGATGCGCACCGCCCTGAAGCAGACGGAGCGGCTCGGCCGGCTGGTGGAGACACTGCTCGACCTCTCCCGGCTGGACAACGGCGTCGTACCGCTGCGCAAGCGCCGCTTCGAGGTGTGGCCGTACCTGTCGGGCGTACTGAAGGAGGCCAACATGGTGGCCTCCGCGCGCGCGGGCATCGCCTCCGGTTCCGGCAGTCACACGCGTACGGACGTCCATCTGCACCTCGACGTGTCGCCGCCCGAGCTGACCGCGCACGCGGACCCGGAGCGGATCCACCAGGTCGTCGCCAACCTCATCGACAACGCGGTCAAGCACAGCCCGCCGCACGGCCGCGTCACGGTGAAGGCCCGGCGCGGCGACGGCCCCGAGTCCCTGGACCTCGAAGTCCTGGACGAGGGCCCCGGCATCCCGCGCTCGGAGTGGCACCGGGTCTTCGAGCGGTTCAACCGCGGCGGGGTCGTCGCGCCGCACGGCCCGGGCAGCGACGGCGGTACGGGGCTGGGGCTGGCGATCGCCCGCTGGGCGGTCGATCTGCACGGTGGCCGGATCGGCGTGGCCGAATCCCAGCGCGGTTGCCGGATCCAGGTCACTCTTCCGGGAGTGCCCTCGCCGGACAGGTTGACGTAGGGTTCGAAGCGAGAGCCCAAGATCCACGTGATGGGGCAGCAGGACACGTGTCATCGTGCGTTCCTGGCACGGAGGTTCGGCCTTTCGGGGCCGCACCCTTGAGCCGGCGCGTCCATTTCACATCAGAACCTCGCTTGTTTCCCGCCATTTCGAACGCCGAAACACGCTTTTCGATGTGACTTACGCGACGATGACCAGGCCCGGACTGACCTAGCCGGTCCGGGGGGCGTAGCCTTTATTCCCGCTGTCCATCACCTTGTGAAGCGGAAGAGGGCGGTTGCCGCCGTGTCGCCACAGTCCCCCAGTAACTCATCGAGCGTCTCGACCGAGGACCAAGCCGGGAAGAACCCTGCTGCCGCCTTCGGCCCGAACGAGTGGCTCGTCGACGAGATCTATCAGCAGTACCTCCAGGACCCGAATTCGGTAGACCGAGCCTGGTGGGACTTCTTCGCCGACTACAAGCCCGGCGGCGTGGCCGCCTCGGCTCCGGCGGGTACCGCGGCCGCGGGGGCCGCGGGAACCACCACCGCGCCCAAGGCGGCTCCGGCCGCTCCTGCCGCACCCCAGTCCCAGGCCGCTCCGGCCCAGGCACAGGCTCCGGCTCAGGCCGCCCCGGCCAAGGCCGCGGCCCCGGCTCAGGCCGCACCGGCCGCCGCGAAGCCCGCGGCTGCCGCTCCCGCCCAGGCAGCGGCTCCGGCCGCCGCCCCGGCGAAGCCGGCCGCCGCCAAGGCGGCGCCCGCCGCGGAGGCCACCCCCTCCTCGGGCGGGCCGGAGTACGTGACGCTGCGCGGTCCGAGCGCCGCGGTCGCGAAGAACATGAACGCTTCCGTCGAGGTCCCCACGGCGACGTCCGTGCGCGCGGTCCCGGTGAAGCTGCTCTTCGACAACCGCATCGTCATCAACAACCACCTGAAGCGTGCCCGGGGCGGGAAGATCTCCTTCACCCACCTCATCGGCTACGCGATGGTGCAGGCCATCAAGGCCATGCCGTCGATGAACTACTCCTTCACGGAGAAGGACGGCAAGCCGACCCTGGTCAAGCCGGAGCACGTGAACTTCGGCCTCGCCATCGACCTGGTGAAGCCCAACGGCGACCGCCAGCTGGTCGTCGCGGGCATCAAGAAGGCCGAGACGCTGAACTTCTTCGAGTTCTGGCAGGCCTACGAGGACATCGTCCGCCGTGCGCGTGACGGCAAGCTGACGATGGACGACTTCACCGGTGTCACGGTCTCGCTGACCAACCCCGGCGGCCTCGGCACCGTCCACTCGGTCCCGCGTCTGATGCCCGGACAGTCGGTCATCATGGGCGTCGGCTCGATGGACTACCCGGCGGAGTTCCAGGGCACCTCCCAGGACACCCTGAACAAGCTCGGCATCGCCAAGGTCATGACGCTCACGTCGACCTACGACCACCGGGTCATCCAGGGCGCCGCGTCCGGCGAGTTCCTGCGCGTCGTCGCGAACTACCTGCTCGGCGAGCAGGGCTTCTACGACGAGATCTTCGAGGCCCTGCGCATTCCGTACGAGCCGGTCCGCTGGCTCAAGGACATCGACGCCTCGCACGACGACGACGTCACGAAGGCCGCCCGCGTCTTCGAGCTGATCCACTCCTACCGGGTCCGCGGCCACGTCATGGCCGACACCGACCCGCTGGAGTACCGCCAGCGCAAGCACCCCGACCTGGACATCACCGAGCACGGGCTCACCCTGTGGGACCTGGAGCGCGAGTTCGCGGTCGGCGGTTTCGCGGGCAAGTCCCTGATGAAGCTGCGCGACATCCTCGGCGTGCTGCGCGACTCGTACTGCCGCACCACGGGCGTCGAGTTCATGCACATCCAGGACCCGAAGCAGCGCCGGTGGATCCAGGACCGTATCGAGCGCCCGCACTCCAAGCCGGAGCGCGAGGAGCAGCTGCGCATCCTGCGCCGCCTGAACGCGGCGGAAGCGTTCGAGACGTTCCTGCAGACGAAGTACGTCGGCCAGAAGCGCTTCTCCCTGGAGGGCGGCGAGTCCGTCATCCCGCTGCTCGACGCGGTGCTCGACTCCGCCGCCGAGTCGCGTCTTGACGAGGTCGTCATCGGCATGGCCCACCGCGGCCGCCTGAACGTCCTGGCGAACATCGTCGGCAAGTCGTACGCGCAGATCTTCCGGGAGTTCGAGGGCAACCTCGACCCGAAGTCGATGCACGGCTCCGGCGACGTCAAGTACCACCTGGGCGCCGAAGGGGTCTTCACGGGCCTCGACGGCGAACAGATCAGGGTCTCGCTGGCCGCCAACCCCTCGCACCTGGAGGCGGTCGACCCGATCCTGGAGGGCATCGCCCGCGCCAAGCAGGACATCATCAACAAGGGCGGCACGGACTTCACCGTCCTGCCCGTCGCCCTGCACGGTGACGCGGCCTTCGCGGGCCAGGGTGTCGTGGCCGAGACCCTGAACATGTCGCAGCTGCGCGGCTACCGCACCGGCGGCACGGTCCACGTGGTCATCAACAACCAGGTCGGCTTCACCGCCGCCCCGGAGTCCTCGCGCTCCTCGATGTACGCCACCGACGTGGCCCGCATGATCGAGGCGCCGATCTTCCACGTGAACGGCGACGACCCCGAGGCCGTCGTCCGCGTCGCGCGGCTGGCCTTCGAGTTCCGGCAGGCGTTCAACAAGGACGTCGTCATCGACCTCATCTGCTACCGCCGCCGCGGTCACAACGAGTCGGACAACCCGGCGTTCACGCAGCCGCTGATGTACGACCTGATCGACAAGAAGCGCTCGGTGCGCAAGCTCTACACCGAGTCGCTGATCGGCCGGGGCGACATCACCCTGGAAGAGGCCGAGCAGGCGCTGCAGGACTACCAGGGCCAGTTGGAGAAGGTCTTCACGGAGGTCCGTGAGGCCGCTTCGGCGCCCGGCGAGGCGCACGCCCCCGACGTGAAGCCCGAGTTCCCGGTGGCGGTCACCACGGCCGTCTCCCAGGAGGTCGTCAAGCGGATCGCCGAGTCCCAGGTCAACATCCCCGAGCGCGTCACCGTCCACCCGCGTCTGCTGCCCCAGCTGCAGCGCCGCGCGGCGATGGTCGAGGACGGCACGATCGACTGGGGCATGGGCGAGACGCTCGCGATCGGCTCCCTGCTCCTGGAGGGCACCCCGGTGCGCCTCTCGGGCCAGGACTCCCGCCGCGGCACGTTCGGCCAGCGCCACGCGGTCCTGATCGACCGGGAGACGGCGGAGGACTTCACTCCGCTCCAGTACCTCTCCGAGGACCAGGCCCGCTACAACTGCTACGACTCGCTCCTCTCCGAGTACGCGGCGATGGGCTTCGAGTACGGCTACTCGCTGGCCCGTCCCGAGTCCCTCGTGATGTGGGAGGCGCAGTTCGGCGACTTCGTCAACGGCGCCCAGACGGTCGTGGACGAGTTCATCTCGTCGGCGGAGCAGAAGTGGGGCCAGACGTCCGGCGTCACCCTGCTCCTCCCGCACGGCTACGAGGGCCAGGGCCCGGACCACTCGTCCGCGCGCCCGGAGCGCTTCCTCCAGATGTGCGCGCAGAACAACATGACGGTCGCCATGCCGACGCTCCCGTCGAACTACTTCCACCTCCTGCGGTGGCAGGTGCACAACCCGCACCACAAGCCGCTGGTGGTCTTCACCCCGAAGTCGATGCTGCGCCTCAAGGCCGCCGCGTCGAAGGCGGAGGAGTTCACGACGGGCGGCTTCCGCCCCGTCATCGGCGACTCGTCGGTGGACCCGGCGGCCGTCAAGAAGGTCGTCTTCACCGCGGGCAAGGTGTACTACGACCTCGACGCCGAGCGTAAGAAGCGCGGCATCACGGACACGGCCGTCATCCGCATCGAGCGCCTGTACCCCCTCCCGGGTGCCGAGCTCCAGGCGGAGATCGCCAAGTACCCGAACGCCGAGAAGTACCTGTGGGCCCAGGAGGAGCCGGCGAACCAGGGCGCATGGCCGTTCATCGCCCTGAACCTCATCGACCACCTGGACCTGGCGGTCGGCGCGGACGTCCCCCACGGGGAGCGCCTCCGCCGCATCTCCCGCCCGGCGGGCTCGTCCCCGGCGGTCGGCTCGGCGAAGCGCCACCAGGCGGAGCAGGAGCAGCTGGTCCGCGAGGTGTTCGACGCCTGACCGGTCACGGTATGCACTGACGGTACGAACGGAGGGCCCGGTCCTGAGCTTCGGCTCGGGGGCGGGCCCTTCGTCGTGGTGGGCCGGGGCGGACGTTCCTGTCAGGTCGTCTGGGGCTCGAAGTTCCAGTACAGGCGTGACCGCTCCTCTGGCGCGGGCACCTGCTCGCCCCGCAGCGCCTGCCGGTCGGCGTCGAGGGCACGGCGGGCGCCCCGGGTCAGCGGATGCTCCTGCCCCAGGACCCGGCCGGCCCGCTCCCCCGTGTCCCGGCTCAGCGCGAGGGCCGCTTCGACGCGGCCCGTGACATGGCGTATCGCGGCGGCGTTGACGGCGCAGCCGAGAGTCCAGGGGTGGTCGGGGCCGACGGCGCTCGTCATGTCGGTCAGGGCCCGCTCGGCCAGGGTGTGGGCCTGGTTCCGTTCGCCGACGGCCCGGAGGATGAGCGCCTGGTTGCTCCGCGCGCCCGCGACGAACGGATGGTCCGCTCCGAGCAGCCGCAGGTACCTGGCGACCAGTCGCTCACTGAGCCCGCGGGCCCGGTCGATGTCTCCGTGCTCGCGCAGGAAACAACTGTGCGCTGCCGCGAACATCAGGGTGGAGGAGTATCCCTTGCCGCGGACCTGCTCGCTCTTGGCGAGCACGGACCCGAAGAGTTCCCCCGCCGCCTCGTGGTCGTCCAGGCGGTACAGGCACTGGGCCAGGTTGTAGGAGGCCTGCAGGGTCTGGGGGTGGTCCTTGCCCAGGAGCCGCAGATGCTGCGCCGTGTTGGCCCGCTGAAGGTCCAGGGCTTGCTCGTAACGGCCCAGGAGTCGCAGATCGGTCGACCGGGAGAGGTCGGAGATGAGCGTCCAGATGTGCTCAGCGCCAAGGACTTCCTCGCGGATGCCGAGTACCCACCGGTCGATCTCCAGGGCTTCCTCGTACCGGCCGAGAAGCCTCAGCGAGGATGCCTTGTTGTTCTGCGCCGCGAGGGTCAGCGGAGCACGTTCACCGCCGAGTTCCGTGTAGCCCGCGCAGACCTCCTCCGACAGGTGCAACGACTCCTCGTACCGGCCGAGAGCGCGCAGGTCCGCGGCGAGACTGCCGACCGCGCGCAGATACCGCTCGTCCCGTGCCCCGCCCTTCGCGCGGTGCTCCTCGACCGCCGCCCGGCTCACGGCCTCGCTGTCCTTGAACGCACCCATGATCCGGAGCAGGTTGGCGTAGTGGTGGCGGAGGTCCCACAACCGTTCGGAGTGCTCGTCCTCGTGGCCCTGCCAGGCTGCCAGAGCCTGTTCGGCGAACCGCACCCCTGTCGCGTGCTCACCCGAGAGGTAGAGGTAGCGAAGGCAGTTCAGGACGAGGCCCTGGACGGACGGGTCGGTGTGCGACAGCAGTTCCGCGTGCTCCAGATGCGGTACGAGTTCGGCGTAGCGCTGCCACAGAGACGTCTTGCTGGGGTCGCCCGGATCGAAGGCGATCAGTACACGCCGGGCCGTTTCGGCGCACTCCTCGTGCTCCTCCGGTGACATGTCCAGCTGGACGGTCCGATGGACCATCCGGTGCAGGGAGAGGAACTCGTTCCGCGGGTCCTGTCGCGGATGCTCCACGTGGACCACGGAGTACTTCCGCAACCGCTCGACGGCGCGGTCCCAGCGGACGTCGTCCATGAGCAACCCGGCCATGGCGGGCGGGAGTTCGCTGGCCGGTGCTCCTCGCAGCAGTCGCACGGACACCGCGTCGGGTGCGAAGAACGTGCACAGCCGGAGCAGTTGGACGGATTCCGGGGAGGTGGCGCGGAACTTGTCGAGCAGGACCGTCCAGGCGGTGCGGAAGGTCATCGGGAAGTCGGCCGACACCTGGACCGGGGTGCTCCGGTCCGCGTCGTCCGTCAGCAGTTCCCGGAGGTACTCGGACACGGGCATGCCGGACTCCTCCAGCCAGCCCGCGGTCTGGTCGAGAAGCAGCGGCAGGTCCCCCAGTGCCTCAGCCAGCTGGTGGGAGTCCTGCAGGGTCAGCCGGGGCGCGCGGCGCCGGATGAAGGCCACCGACTCCTCCCGGTCGTAACCGGGAACCTCCACCAGGGTGCCGGGAGAGATGTCCCAGTCCAGGCTGCACGAGGTGACGAGCACATGACCGGTACCGGTCGGCAGGAGGTCCCTGATCTCGTCCGGTTCGTCGGCGCCGTCCAGGATGAGCAGCCAGCGGGTGAAGGGCCGACCGCGCCTCAGCGCGTCCCGGACCGCGCGCAGCCGTTCGCCGTACTCCGCCCCGGTCGCCAGTCCCAACGCCGGGGCGAGTTCCGCCAGTCCCTGCCGGAACGCGGCACGGTTACCGGAATGCACCCACCACACCACGTGATACCCGGAGGCGAAACGGTAGGCGTACTCAGCGGCCAGCTGGGACTTGCCCACGCCGGACAGGCCGTACAGGGTGACCCGGCTCTCGCGCTGGAGGACCTCGTACACCGTGTTCAGCAGTGGTACGCGCCCGGTGAAGCGGTCGTTGCGTTCGGGCACCCGGCCCCACACACGCAGGGTGTGCACCGGGAAGGGCGGTCCGGAACGGGTGTCCCGCGACGACTCGGGAGAGCTGAAGGGCAGATCGAGCCGGGCCAGAAGGCGCCGCTCCGCCTCCTCGGCGCCCACGTCGTGGAGGGTGACCGCGTCGAGCGAGGCGGCCGCCGCCGGCGGCGGGACGGAGGGGGCCACCGTCACCGCCGCGATGCGTCGCGCGTTCGGCGCCACGACCTCGCGCAGGGCGTCGTCCCACTCCTGGGGCGTATGGGTGTCCAGTTTGAAGTACTGGTCGCTCAGGAGCAGCAGGACGGGCCCCGGAGCCAACAGGAGGTCACGGAGCGACTCCTCGATGGACGCGTCGGGCAGCGGATCCCACCGCTGGGGCACGACGCGGTGGCCGTGCAGCTCCAGACAGTGCGCGATCCAGGTGGCCCAGGGCCTGTGGACACCGGCGAAACTGAGGGTCACGGTCTGCCGTCCGGTGCGCAGCTGCCACGGCGGTCCGTTCGGCGGAACGAGTTCCGGCAGATCGCCCGGTACGGCCCGGTGACCGGTCGTACGGTCGTCGTGCGCCGCGCGGCTCCCGGCCGCCGGAAGGTCGACGGACTGTTCCGACGTCCGGGGGGCGGGGAGGCTCTCGGTCGTGGAGGCCGGTTCCCGCAAGATGTCGGTCGATCGTGCGGCAGGTGCGCGGCCGGGCACGCGTTCCCTGATCTCGGACAGCAGTTCCGCCTTGCGGACCGGCACGCCCCACTGGTTGTTGACGGTCAGCCACAGCGACGCGTGGCCGGTCGCGCGCCCGGTCGAGACCCTGAAGTGGGCCGGTCCGTACGTACCGCCGAACCGGTGCAGGACGACGCTCGGCTCGTCGAGCGCGGTGCACACGAAATAGGGCGAGCCGTCCAGGGTGACGGTGAAGGTGAACTCCTCGTCCGGATAGGGCCAGTGACGGGCCGCTTCCTCGCCCTCCGGGAGAGGGCCACGCAGGTCGACGGTGACCAGGTATTCGCACTCCGTCTCGGCGATCCGTGGCCAGGCCACAACGGGTTCGATCAGGAGGGTGTGCTCGTCGAGGTTCGTCACGGACTCCCTCCCCAGGCGCTGTGCCCTTTCTCGGTGATGAGTCGCAGTGTGGTGAGCGGATGTCCGTAATACTGGAAGGCGAAGGCGTACAGCAATCGCATGACCCGCTTTTGACCGACCTTGTCCACCTGACCGTCATCGTTGCGCGTTGTCGGGATCGCCGCCAGGGTGCCGAAGTCCTGGAGCGCGCCCTCCCGGAAGGCACGCAGCGTCTCCGGGACCGGTCTGTCGGGGCGGCCTGTCACCTCGCGCACCAGGCGCCGGATCAGTACGCGTGCTTCCTGGTTGCCGACCTCGCCCGCGGTGACGATGCATCCGCTCGCTCCTTTGCGCAGGAAGAGCTCGGCGAATCCTCTCAGCGCGTTCTCGCCCTGGCCCCGGTTGTCCACGAAGCGTCCCGAGTGGCAGGCGTTGAGACACACCAGAGAGCGGTCCCTGTCCAGGACCCGCATGGCCTGGCTGTTGTACTCCGCCCACGTGCGCTCCGCGAGCGTGAGGCGCATGACGGTGTCGCCGTAGGTGCCGTGGCAGCCCAGGTAGACCAGGCCGGTGGGATCCTCCTGCTCCGGGGCTTCGAGCGCCCGCAGGAAGGACGTCATCTCGGGGTGCGTCCGGTGGATGTACGGCGTGAAGACGTGGGAGTCGTCGGCCATGTCCCGGTGGAGATAGGCGAGGACGCTGCCGTGGCATTCGCCCGTTGCGCGTGGCAGGCCCTGGCTCCCGTCGTGCACGGTGGTCCAGCGGGTCAGGACGAGCAGGGCGCCCAACAGGCCTCCCGGCAACCCGTTTCCCCGGTCCGCGGGCACCCAGAACGCCTCCCAGGGCAGCTCGTAGCCCGTGTCGTCCCACACGATGAGGCGCAGCGCGGCGCCGTGCCGGGCGCGCGCCCGGTTGATCCAGTCCGCCAGTTCGGACTGGTTCCCGGACCAGTGCTGGATTCCCCGCAGGATCTCGGAGGGATACTCCCCGCGCTGCGTCAGGTTGCCGAGGCCGACGGCCGGGGCGGTGAGCCGGGTCGGTCCGGCCGCACAGGCGACCGTGAGGTCGCCGCACCAGCCCTGGAAGCGGTAGCCGTCCTGACCTCCGATGCCGACGGCCCGGATCACCCGGAGAAGGGCGTATCCCTCGTCCAGACGTTCGTTCAGCCTGACGTCGGCGCCGCCGGTTCCGGTCGGGGCCTCCTGCGGGCGCAGCAGGTGAAGCATCGACGGGTGGTCGGGACGGATCGCGGTCTTGGGGCGGGGCAGCGGCGCCCGGCGGATCACGTTGCCCGCTCCCGTCAGCCAGCGGGGGCCGCGCTGCGGCTCACCACTCACCGGCGTTTCCCCTCCCGTCCGCGTCCGGGCCCCTGCCGCCCTGCCCGTCGATCACGATGCCGCCCAGGGTGTCCGCCAGCGTGAACGGCAGGCTCCCGTACGGTTCGCGCCCCGCGTCGACCACGACGACCCGCAGCCGCGTCCGGTCCATGGCCCTGATGTCCGCCGCGGCACGCAACGCGTCCTCGACCCCTTCCGCTCCCACCGGACCGCTCAGCCTCCCGGTGTGGCTGGCCCGCAGCGGTATGTTGCCGCGGCCGTCCGTGACCACGACCAGCCACGCCTCGGCGAGGCCGCTGCCGTGCTGCCGGAAGGCTCGGCGCAGGGCTCGCGCCGCCTGCTCGATGCCGTGGGCGAGCGGACTGGCGCGGCCCAGGGGCCGGTACAGGGCCGCGAGCAGCCGTGGATCACGGACGCTGCGCAGCGCGAAGGACTCCGCCCGCAGTTCGTCAGCCGCCTCGGCGCCGCCGATCTCCACGACGTGCACGGCGGCCCGCACGGTGTACGCCCATTGCAGGTAGGGGGCGAGGACGTCCTGCCAGTCCCAGTCGCCCCGGCACGTGTGGTCGAGGACGAGTACGAGCATGCGTTCCGGCGCTCCGGCGCGGACATGACTGTGCAGGTCGGCGGCCGAGACCGTGAAGTGTTCGGTCCGACGCACGCGTTGGTGCAGGGCGGCTTCTCGCACGGTGCGTACGTAGGCGAGGTCGTTCAGGTCCCTGGCCCGTCGCGAGCCGATGACCACACCGCGCCGGGTGTCCGTTCCCGCCGTCCGCTGCCAGGGGCTGCGCAATGGGGCGAAGTCGCGCAGTACGCCGGCGCTGTCCTCGGGATAGGGGGTGGTGAGGGCGGTGGGAGTGCCGCCCGGTGCGCTGCCGATGCCCTCGGCGGGTTCGGTTTCCAGCAGTGCCTGTCCGGCTTCGGCCCGGCGGCGCTCGGTCTGCTCGCCCTGCCCGCGTTTCCCGGTGTCGCCCCGCGGTCGTGGGATCAGGCGCGGCGGGGGCGGTACGGCAGCCGCCGCGTCCGCCGCCGGCTCCGGCGCCCGGGGCGGGTCGGCCACGGCGAGGCCCATCAGCCGCGCCGCGGCGTCGCAGTGTTCGACACGCGCCGTTCCCTCTCCCTCCAGTGCGGCGAGCGCACGGGCGAGCCGGGCCAGGGCGAGCTGCCTGCGCACCCCCGTGTCCGGGCCGAGCAGACGGGCGACGCGCACGATGGTGTCGTCGGCGACGGCGACGGACGGGGCACCGGTGTCGTCGACGGCGCGGGCCGAGGCGGCGAGCCAGGTCGGTGGGAGGGTGCCGAGCAGCTGTTCGACGTCGAGGCTCGTCAGGCCCGCGACGGGCAGCCGGATGGCGAACCGGTCGAGCAGATGGTTGCTGATCCGGCCCGCGTCGGCCGAGCTGCAGGCGGCCAGCCAGCGGGCCCGGGGCCGGGCCTCGTGCCGCAGTCCCGCCTGTTCCACCACGGCCACGTCGGCGCCCAGCAACTGGACCGCCCCGCGCATCCCGGCGACGCTGAGCCGGCACAGATCCGGTACGAGGACCACGGGCGGCGGAGCTCCCGCCCTGTCGTCCGCCTGGATGAGCGGACCCGGTTCGAGGCGGAAAGTGATGCCGTCCGCCTCCTGACGCAGCACGGGCCTGGTCCACAGATCCTCGTCGCGGCTGGTGGCACCCAGGACGACCAGCGGGGCCCCCGACTGCCGGGCACCGGCCAGAAGCCTGCCGAAGAGGCGGGCCACTCCATCGAGGAGCTGCGGCTCGAGGTCGAACAGCAGCACGCTGGAGAGCGCCGGGTCCACCGCGGCACAGACGAGCGCCCGGCACAGGCGCAGGGCAAGATCGTCCGGCTGTCCTCCCCGCCCGTGTGGCCCGTGCGGCCCGCTCGGCTCCGGTGCCGCGCCGGAGCGGGAACCAGGGCCGGTGTCGGCGCCGATACCGATGTCGAAGGCAGAACCGGTGTCCGAGGTGTCGCCGCTCGGCGGTTCGGTGGTCATCCCCGTGCCTCAGCCGGTTTCGAAGAGGTCCCTGACACGGGCCTCGTCGTCCGTGGTCCAGTCGAACGTGCCGCCGTGGGCGGTCTCCGGCCTGCGGTGGCGGAACGCCATCGGCAGGACTCGCAGCAGATGGCCGGGCTCCACGGTGTCCGCTCCCTCCAGGGCGGCCAGCGCGCGGGCCGCCAGCGTCGCGACGATCTCCCCGCGCTGCCCGACGGCCTCGACCCGCTGGGCCACCTGTGCGCACAGCTGGACCATCTCGTCCGGAACCTTCATCGTCGCCACCCGGCTCCTGGCGCTTTCCAGCAGGTCCCGCGTCGCGGTGTTGTCCTGCTCGGCCTCCTGGAGCCAGGGCGACTCCTCCTTCTGGTACTCCTCCTCGAAGGCCAGCACGGTCTTGATCGTCCGGTGCCGGGTCTCCGTGTCCTGCTGCTGGGCGGCGACCATGAGCCCGAACCGGTCGAGCAACTGCGGCCGCAGCCAGCCCTCTTCGGGATTCATCGTGCCCACCAGACCGAAGGAGACATGCTTGGCGTCGGCCAGCCCCTCCCGCTGCACGGACAGCACACCCGTGGAGACGACATCGAGGATCACGTTGACGAGATGGTCGTCGAGCAGGTTGACCTCGTCGATGTACAGGAGCCCTTTTCCGGCCGCCTCTTCGAGGAGTCCCGGCTGCGGGCGGGCCTCACCCCGCATCAGCGCCTCCAGCTCCCAGCCACCGACCACCCGGTCGTCGGTGGCGTTGATGGGGAGGGTGACGGGCAGTTCCGCGTGCACCATCAGCGCGAAGGCCCGCACGATCGTGGACTTGGCGGTGCCCCGCGCACCGGCCATCAGGACACCGCCGATGCGTGGTGCCACGTAGTTCAGTTCGAGCGCCAGCTTGAGGTCGTTCTGCCCCACCACACGGCTGTAGGGAAGGATGCGTATGGCTCCGGTCGTACGGCTCACGAGTCGGTTCCCCCTCCGCTGCCCGGTAACGCCTCGACCGGGGCGGCGGTCCGCCACCGGAACGTGACCTGCAACTGCGCTTCGGCCTTACTGGTGACCAAGGCCGCCATGCCCGCGTCGACCTTGATGGACAACTGCATCTCGATCTCGTCCGGTCGCAGATCGTCCGTCAGTTCGGCGAACCGGCCGACGGCCTGGGCGGCGCACCGCCGGGCCAGCTCCAGCCCGTCCGTGTACGCGTCACGGGCCACCTCCACGACACGCTGCGCGACCCGCCCTCTGACCTCCTCGTCGCCGTAGACGGCCGCGAGACCGTCATCGGCGTCCGGATCGAGGTCGACCTCGATCTGGACGGGGATGGGCCCGTCCGCGCCATCCGGTACGGGGCCCACTAGGATCACCACACGTCCCCCCGGTGCAACTGTCCTGTGCAGTACGGCTGTTGGGCGGGAACTGGCTTCATTCCCCGGCGCACATGGCGGTATGCGTCGAGGAGCCGACTTCCCGGCTCAGGTTTCCTGTGGTTCGAAGTCCCACAACAGACGCTCCCTACGGCGCGCCTGGACCGTGTAGGAGTGCTGGGCGCCGAACACTGAGGTCAGATCGGACAGCGCCTCCTGCTCGACCTTCTCGGCCTGTTGGCTGCTCCTCAGCCCGCGCATGTCGTCGGCCAGGCCGATGCGGGCGAAGACCGTCAGCGGATGGGTCCGCCCCAGCGTTTCGGTGGCCTTGGTGACGGTGTCCTTGCTGAGCTCGGCGGCCGCGTCGAAGTCGTCCACGAGTTTGCGCATCGCGGAGGCGTTCAGAGCACAGCCCAACGTCCAGGGATGGTCCTGTCCCACCGCCGCCGTCATGTCGAGCAGAGCCTGCTCGACCATCGCGTGGGCCTGCTCGCGCTCACCCACGTCGGAGAGGATCAACGCGTAATTGGCACGAGACCCCGCGATGTAGGGGTGTCCAGCGGGAAGCATCACCTCGTAACGGGCGATGACGGATTCGCTCACGGTGCGGGCCTCGTCGACATTGCCGTGCCGACGGGCGAAACAGCTGTACCCGGAGGTGACGATCAGCGTCGTCGGACTGGTTTCACCCAGCACGCGTTCGCTGCGTTCCCTCAAATCAGCCAGAGCGGCGAGGAGCTGGTCGGTGCGCTCACGATCCCTTCCGCTGCTGCCATACGCACAGAGAGCGTAGTTGTACTCCGCCAGCACAGTCACATAATTGCCCGACCCCACAGCCCTGCGCAGCTCGCGGACATTTTCCCTTTGAATTGATACGGCTACCTTGTACTGACCCAGAAGACGGAGGTCCAGCGCGTGGTGGAATTCCGAGGACAGCGTTGAAGGATTCCGTGTGCTGAGGATCCGCCGCCGCTCCTCAAGCGTACGCCGGTCACATTCGCGCGCCTGTTCATAGCGGCCCAGGAGCCTCAGAGTGACCGCCAGGTTGTTCTCGACGCGCAAGGTCGTCACAGAATCCGGACTCAAGGCGGCACGGCACGTCGGAACGAGCCACTCGCAGAGTTCCAGCGATTCCTCGTACCGGGCGAGTGCCCGCAGGTCCGCCGCCAGACCGCTGACCGCACGGATGTGCGCCAGGGACTCGGCGCCCTGGGCGTCCCTCAGGTACTCGATGGCCGACCGGGTGATGGCTTCCGAACGTTGGTACTCACCCACTCCACGCAGCAGGTTGGCGTAGTGGTGTGCCACCTCCCAGACCTTCGGGTGGTTCTCACCGAGCAGTGAGCGCCAGGCGTCCATGGCGCGTTCACCGAGTTTGATACCTGCCACGTAGTCGCCGGACTGGTACATGTAACGGAGGCTGTCGAGGACCAGGCGCTGCACGCCCCGGTCCTCGCTCCTCAGCACGTCCGCGTGCTTGAGGTGCGGCACCAACTGGGCGTACTTCTCCCAGGAACGAACGTCGTCCGGGCTCCCGGGGTTTGCTGCTACGAGCGCTTGCCGCACCACGTCGATAAATTCCTGACGGTCTTGGTCCGGCATATTCTGGCGGACGATCTGATGAACCATTCGATGCAAGTAGAAAAGCCCTCCCGAGGTGCTGGTCTCATCGGAGTCCGCCGTCTGAAACTCCTCAGGGATGACGGAATAACGCCGCAGCTGTTTGACCGCCTTCTGCCACGCATCCGAATCGTCCAGAAGTTCAGCGATCCGGTCGGGCACATGAACGGTCGGCATCTGCCGCAGTAGATCCACAGGAATAAGACCCGGCGCGAAGAACGTACACAGCTGCAGGAGGTCGACGGATTCGGGCGCGGTCTCCCGGAGTTTGCCGAGAAGTATCGACCAGGACTGCTGGAACGACATCCGGAAATCAGGCGATACCCTTACCACGCTCTGATCGACGCTGCTCTCCAGCAGATCGATGTACTGCGTCACCGACATGTCCGAGTCGTTGAGCCAGCCGGCGGTCTGGTCCAGCGCCAGCGGCAGGTCTTCGAGCGCTTCGGCCAGTTGTTCCGCCTCGGACCAGGTCAACCTCGGGGCACGACGACGGATGAAGGCCACCGACTCGGTGCGGTCGTAGACCGGCACCTCCAGCAACTGGCTGTTGTGGTCACGCCATTGCGGGTTGCGGGAAGTGATCAGTACATGGCCGGTGCCGGTCGGCACGAGATCCGAGATCTCCTCCGGCTCATCGGCGCCGTCCAGGACCAGCAGCCAGTTGGCGTAGGGGTCGCCCCGACGCAGCGAGGTGCGCACCGCTCGCAGCCGCTCTCCGTAGTCGGCCCCGGTGGTGAGCCCGAGCTTCGGGGCGAGCTCCGCGAGGGCCCGCCGGTAGCCGGAGCGCTTTTCGGCGCGCACCCACCACACCACGTCGTACTCCAGCCGGAACCGGTACACGAACTCGGCGACCAACTGGGTCTTGCCCACCCCCGGCATGCCGTGGAAGGTCACGACGCCCGCGCCCGGTTGCGCGTCCTGCAGCAACCGGTACGCGTCGTTCAGAAGTTCCTCCCGCCCGGTGAAACGGGTGTTGCGGCGTGGCACCGTCGGATCCCAGACCTCCGGACTGGCGGTCGGGAATCGCGGTGCCCGTCGCGCGCTGTCGGCGAGTTCC
Organism: Streptomyces sp. NPDC127119; assembly: GCF_042677425.1. Taxonomy (NCBI): domain Bacteria; kingdom Bacillati; phylum Actinomycetota; class Actinomycetes; order Kitasatosporales; family Streptomycetaceae; genus Streptomyces; species Streptomyces sp. NPDC127119. The sequence goes on from NZ_JBHXTO010000007.1 coordinate 120,182, forward strand.
ACCGGGGGCCGGCCGAGCAGGTCCAGCCGGTCGAGAACGCGCCGCTCGGCCTCCTCGGCGCCCACGAGCGTCAGATCGGTCGCGGCAAGCACCGTGGTGGCTGTCGGTACCGGCTGGTTGGTGACCAGGACGCCTGCGAACCGCTCGGCCTCCGGCGCCACCACCTCACGGAGGGCCGTGTTCCATTCCTCGTACGTCCTCGGTCCGAGCTGGAAGTACCACTCGCTGACGACGATGAGGATCCGCCCCGGCGCGAGTTTCAGGTCCCGCAACTGCTCCGCGAGCGGGACTTCGGAAGGTCCTTCCCACCGCTGGTACACGACACGTTGCCCGTGACGTTCGAGCACGTAGCCGATCCAGGCCGCCCAAGCCCGGTTGTACCCGGCGAAACTTATGGTGACTGCCTGATTTTGGGCATGCCTGTCGGCCGGTCCGACCGGCGCACGGCTTTCAGACATGCAGCAGCCTCCCCCGCGTACATCGCGCGTGAGTCTATGACGCATGCAGGGATTGCCAACAGGGCTCATTAGGACGCGAGTTGGCGTGCCCGGGTATGCTGGGCGCACCCGCGAGCAATTCGCCCTATATGCACCATTCGATGGGTATTCGGACTGCGATCTTCACCCCTCCAAGAGACTGCGCATCCTTGGGACACACCCGTGTTCCACTCATTCGGCGGGCGTACGGCAGCGCATCCACCGCGCGTGGGCTGCACTCACGCGCTCCTCGGCACGGATCTGCATGCCCCGGGGAGGCGGCTCCTCTCCCATCCGCTCGCACTCCTCGGTCAGCCGATCGACCAGCAGACGCCCCTGCGCCGTGAGGGCGGTCGATGCCGCGAGCACCGGCAGCGTCACCATGACCTGCGCCCGATAGCGTGCGTGCTCACCCCACGCGATGCTCCGTTGCTCAGGTCTCGGGGTGGCCGCCAACGCGCACCGCTGGAAGAAATCCGCGAGCGCCACATGGCTGTAGGCGCCCTGCAGCAACCCGTCATAGGGCCTGGGATCCGGCCGCCACGGTGCGAAGTGTCGCTTTTGTGGCCCCTCCCGATGCAGCACCACCATGTCACTGAGGGCTGCCAGTTTGGCGTGCTGCACCTCGTGCACGAGAGTCGCTGCGAAGGTGGCGGAAGTGGGCGGCGTACTGCTGAGCACGGCCCCGAAGGCCTCCCTCCGGGTTCCGCTGCAGCTTCCCGTTCCCCCGTCGGGCGCCCCGTGGCCCGCAGGTGGGGCCAGGGGGACGAGACAGCGCAGTAGCGCGGCGACCTCCGCGACCCGGTGCTCACCGCCGAGTTGCAGGATCGAACGCACTCCCGCCCAGGAGGTCAGCCAACGCTCCCGTTCCGCCTTGTCGAGGGTGGCCGGACCGCTCAGCGCCTGATGGCGGGAATCACCGTCCACCGTGCGATGCGGATCGAGATCGTCGAGCGGGACGGGAGCGGACTCGGGCAGCAGCCCGGGAAGAAGGTGAACCGGTTTCCAGGCGGTCGCGGCGGACCGGGTCGCGAATCCGGTCACAGGCGCGAGCCCGAGGCCGACACCGAAAGCCGTCGGGGCGTCCCGCTCCGCCACGTCCACCGCCACGTCGACCTCACCGCGCCGGCGAAGTGTCACACGACCGTCCCGGGCCACCACCTCGATGTCTCCGCCGCCGATCGCGCCCAGCGCCCCCAGGGAGGGCAGCGCCAGCACCCCGTCATAGGCGGACAGCCGCGCCGAGAACGGCACCCCGGCCCGTACCGCGGCCGCCGCGGCGAGCGCGCTGAAATAGCCGAGTTCGCGGCGCAGGGAGAGTGCCCGTCGCTGCCGCGCCGTGCGAGGAATCGTTTTCGTGCTCAGGGCGCGCAGGCAGCCGCGGGCCCACGGACCGACGAGCGGATACAGGATCTGAGTACGGGCGGGAGAGTGCCTGACACTCTTTCCCTCACCCGGCGGCTCCTCCGCCTCACCTGCCCGGTCGGCCTCCTCCAAAAGCGCCCAGTCCGTTCGGAACCGCTGACGCAGCGCAGGCGGGCAGATCTCCGCATCGGCTTCCTCCACGGCGTCCAGGACCGCACGGAGCAGAAGCAGGCGCCTTACCTGCTGATCCCTCACGAGGAGGGCCAAAGTGTCCGGGCCGCCTTCGGTGCGGCCCAGTTCGCTCAACGCCTGCTCCGGCAGCAGCGACGGGATCAAGAGGTGTCTCCTGGGATCAAGGGGTGTCTCCTCCGGAGGCGGTGAGCCCGGCGGATGGACGTCCCGGCGCCGCCGCGGCGAGCCGAAGGGACACATGCCGGATGAATCGCTGCAGGTCGACGCAGTAGACGGAAGGGTGGGAGAAACCCCGCCCGGCGCGGTAGCGATGCGCGTAGTTGCCGCCGCCGCAGACGGTGAGCAGGGGGCAGGCCCGGCAGCGGGTCGCCAGTGCGGCGGCCCCCGCCTGTCGTGCCATGACGCCGGGATGGCGCAGCGCCTCGTCGAAGCTGTGCCGGTGCACATCGAGGCCGGTCCACGCCGCTCCGTCGTACGCCGACTTGAGGGAGTCCACCTGCTCGATGGAGCCGTCGGTCTCCACGACGACGGCGTCGAACGGAGCGAGCCCCAGCGCCTCCGTCACCGCGGGGAGCCCCATGAGCAGAGCCATGCACTCTTCGAAGAGGCGCACCCGGGTCTCCCTTCGCGGCCCCCGCCACCAGCGGTCGAACACGGCACAGAGCCAGTCCCCGTACGGTGTCGGTGCGTCGCGAGGAGCGTCGGCCTCCTCCGGTCCAGGTCTGAGGTACGGCGGCGGCGCCGACCAGTTCCCGTGCGGAAGCAGGAGGTCGAGGACCGGGGGGCGCAGGGCAAGCAGAGACTCGTAGACCTCGACAGGGGGTGCGGCAGGGTCCACGACGGTGAGAATCCCGGCGTACGAGTCCGGAAAGTGGTCGGCGAGCAGTCGGGCGCCGCGGACCGCGGCGGGCCAGGAGGGGCCGCCCCCGCGCGCCACCCGGAGCGCGTTGTGCGAGGGCAGGCCACCGTCGAGGCTGATGCCGACGCGGATGCCCTGTCGGGCGAGCACGGTGAGCCTGTGCGCGTTCAGAAGGGTGGCGTTGGTCTGTACGACGGCATGCACCGTGCAGGAGCGCGGCACCCGGTCGCGCACGCTCTCGGTGAAACGGGCAAGCGTGTCGGCTCCCGCCAGAAGGGGCTCTCCACCGTGCAGCACCAAGGACAGCGCGCCGAGCCCATGTGTCCCCGCGTGTTCGGCGATACGGTCCGCCGTGCGTTCCAGCACCTCGAACGACGCGCCGGCGGGGCGGTCTAGCCAGGAACGGTCCGGGCCCTCGTACAGATAGCAGTACCGGCACGCGAGGTTGCATCTGCCATGCACCTTGACGATGAACTGGCGAAAAGGTGCAGACGTGACCGGCGCCGATACCGACACGGATCCCTGCAGGCCGTCCACCCGGCACCCCCAGCCGTCGAGTTCTTCCTCCGGTACCGCATGTTCCCGCGGCTCCGTGCGCTCGCCCGCGCCTCGTCGTCGGCGCAGCACGAGGTCAAGCCGCACCTCGACCCCGCATCGACCGTCCGCAGCGCCATTACCAGCGCTTTCCCGGTCGCAAACGCTCACCGGCCGAAGCTGTCCGATTCAACCGGCGGACCGGCCGGAACCGGCATCCCATGCGGCTAGAACGCGTTGTTGAACCCCCACAGCATCTCGCTCGGCTGCTCCGCCCTCTCCCTGAGTTCGGCCAGAACCTCGGCCAGCACCGGGTGCTCGATCGTCCTCAGCTCCGCGAGCCCCAGTGCGAGAAGATCCGGCAGCGGCTCCGCGGCCGTCTGCTCATCGTCCTCTGCGCCCATCCTTCGACTCCCTCCCTCCGCCCGACCCCACATGCGCCCCGCCGGTTCCGGCACTTCCACCGGCCGGCGGGTTGCCTTTACGGGCCCACCGTCCCGTAGGACATACCCCGCCAGTGACGTGCCTGCGCACCCGGCAGCGTGGCGGACCTCGCACAGGTACATCGAGCGGGCACACGGCACGGGCCGGTCCAGGCGCCCTATCCTGCTGTACAGCCTTTCAGCACAGCTTTTCAGCGAAAACGACGGAGCACCACGCATGTACTTCACCGACCGCGGTATCGAAGAGCTGGAGAAGCGGCGCGGCGAGGAAGAGGTCACTTTCGAGTGGCTCGCCGAGCAACTGCGCACATTCGTCGACCTCAACCCGGACTTCGAGATCCCGGTCGAACGCCTGGCGACCTGGCTGGCCCGCCTGGACGACGAGGACGAGGACGAGGAGTAACTCCCTTTCGCTTCAGCCCGTCCGCCGTCCACCCAGCCCGTCCGGCGTTTGAGGACGAGCGCGCAGCGCGATCAGGGGGGCGAGGGGGCGCAGCCCCCATGCGTGGACGGGAACGGGAAGGGGCGGCGGGGGCGAGAAACATCCGATCGCGATATGACAGGACGCCCCCGCTGCGGAGCAGCAGCCCCGGGCCTCGACGGACGTCACGAGGTCGAATTATCCGCATTTAGCGCCATTGCGACCCCTCGGGTCACCAGAACGAGTGCCTTGACTTCCGACATCCGCGATATATCGTGTCTATCAGAAGACGCGATATGGCGCGTCGTCGTGTACGCCCCTGCCGAGGAGGTCAGCACCATGTCCGAGTGGTCCGTCGCAGAGCCAAGGAAGCTCACATTCGACGAACCGGTGACGGCCCTCCATGTGCGCATCGCCAGCGGCACGGTGAACGTGGTGGGGATCGACGAGGGCCCCGCCCACCTCGAAGTCTCCTCGATAGAGGGACCACCCCTGATGGTCACGCAGGAGGACGGCACCCTGACGGTCGCGTACGAGGACCTGCCCTGGAAGGGGTTCCTCAAGTGGCTCGACCGCAAGGGCTGGCGCCGCAGCGCGGTGGTCTCCCTGGCCGTCCCCGCCCGCACACGCGTCGAGGTGGGCGTCGTCGGCGCCACCGCCGTGGTCTCCGGCATCGACGGCCGCGCGGTGGTGAAGGGCATCTCCGGCGACACCACGCTCGTGGGCCTGTCGGGCCCGGTCCGCGCGGACACGGTGTCGGGGAACGTGGAGGTCCAGGCCCTCACCGGCGACCTCCGGCTCAACTCCATCTCGGGCGACCTGACCGTCATCGACGGCTCCAGCCGGTCCGTGCGGGTCGACTCGGTCAGCGGCTCCGTGATCGTCGACCTGGACCCGGCCGGCCGGTCCAGCGACATACGGCTGACCAGCATCTCGGGCGAGATCGCCGTCCGCCTGCCGCATCCGGCGGACGCGGAGGTCGAGGTGGACTCGGCGAGCGGCACGGTCTCCAGCGCCTTCGAGGACCTGCGGATCGACGGCCGGTGGGGCGCCAAGAAGATCACCGGCAGGCTCGGCGCGGGGAACGGCCGCCTGAAGGCGACCACCGTCTCCGGTTCGATCGCCCTGCTGCGCAGGCCCCCGGCGGAGGACGAGCCGTGGGACGAGGAAGTGGATTTCGAGAAGAGGGCGGACGTCGGGGAGGATGGCCCACGGGACGCGGACGCGGCTCCCACCCCGTCCGGAACCGGACCCGCCTCCGGAACCGGACCCGCCTCCGGGACGCCCGCGTCAGCCACCCCCTCCACCCCCGCTCAACGCCCACCCTCCGACGTCTCCGGCGCCGCCACCGCCACTGACGCCACCGACGGATCACCCGACGGCACGACCCACCAGAAGGGGCTCTGACATGGCTCCCGTCTTTGCCCATGGCCGCCTGCGGCTCTACCTCCTCAAACTGCTCGAAGAGGCACCACGCCACGGTTACGAAGTGATCCGCCTCCTGGAGGAGCGCTTCCAGGGGCTGTACGCGCCGTCGGCCGGCACCGTCTACCCCCGGCTGGCCAAGCTGGAGGCCGAGGGCCTGGTCACCCACACCACCGAGGGCGGCCGGAAGGTGTACGCGATCACGGACGCCGGCCGCGCCGAGCTGGCCGACCGCAGCGGCGAACTGGCCGACCTGGAGCTGGAGATCCGCGAATCGGTCGCCGAGCTGGCCGCCGAGATCCGAGCCGACGTGCGCGGCGCCGCGGGGGATCTGCGCCGCGAGATGCGGGCCGCGGCGAGCGAGGCCCGCCAGGGTTCCACGGGAGCCGGCGCCAAGGCGCACGGCGAACGTGAGGGCGCCAACGGCGACTTCACGGACCTCGGGGACAAGGAGGCCTGGCGCGCGGCCAAGGAGGAGATGCGCCGCGTCAAGCAGGAGTGGAAGGAGCAGGCCCGGCGGGCCAAGGACGAGAGCCGGCGGGCCCGCGAGGAGGCCACGCGGACCCGGCACCAGGCCAAGGAGGCCCAGGAGCGGGTGCGGGCGCAGGCGCAGGAGGAGCTCCAGCGCATCGCCAAGCGCGTCCAGGACCAGGTGCAGGACCACTTCACCCACGGCGACTGGCCGACGGGGGTCCGGGAGGGCCTCACCGAGCTCGCCAAGGAGTTCGGCGATTTCGGCAAGGACTTCGGCAAGGAGTTCGGGAAGGACTTCGGCTTCGGCCGACCGGGCACGGGATCGGGTGCCGGGACGGGGACGAGGAAGCCCGGCCAGCCCGGTCAGCCCGACTACACGGACACTCCTGAGGACTTCCCCGCCGGTTACGAGCCCTCCTGGGCCCATGAGGACTCGACGGGCGATCCCACCCGGGACCTGGACCGCCTGCTGGACCGCTTCCGCGACGACATCCGCGACGCGGCCCGCGATCACGGGGTGACGGAGCAACAACTGCGCGATGCCCGCCGGCACCTGTCGTCGGCCGCGGCGCACATAGGTGCGGTGCTGCGGACGCCCAAGGGCTGAGGGACGGTGGAGGCGGTCCGGGAGCGGACCGCCTCGCCTCCCCCTGTCCCTCAGCTCGCCTTGGCCTCTCCCCCGCCGTACAGCACGCGGCACAGTGCCACGTAGGTCACGCCGTGGTCGGCAAGGACCTCCGACGGGACGCCGGGGCGGGCGGCGAGCGCGAGGAGGAGGTGCTCGTCGCCGATGTGCCGGTCCTGCTGGGCCAGGGCCATGCGCAGGGACTCGGTGAGGACGTCTTTGGCCCCTCGCGCGAAGGGACGCCGCTGACCGACGAAACCGGCCCACCACCCCTTGCCACGCCCACTGTCGCTGCCGTCGCCCGTCGCGTTCCCGTGAGAGCCCTCCAAGGCGCCCTCTCCGTGGGCCTCCTCGACGCGGGAGACGATCGCCGAGACGTCGATGCCCAGCCCCGAGAGGGCGTCGGTGTCGGCGCGGGAGAGGCCGCCGCGGCGGCGCGCCTCGGCCAGGGCCTGCTGGACGGACTCCCTGCGGCCTCCCAGCCCCAGCGACGTCAGGGCGAACGACGCGCGGCTGGCCTCGCGGTCGAGGAGTGCCAGCAGCAGGTGCTGTTCCTCGACCGTCTCCGCGTCCAGGCGTTCGGCATGGCCGACCGCGCCGAGCACCACCGCGCGGGCGTCCTTCGTGAACCGTTCGAACATCACTGCCTCCCGTACTTCTTGTGCACGGCCTGCCTGCTGACACCCAGTTCCGCGGCGATCTCCTGCCACGACCAACCCTGATTGCGCGCGCTGCGCACCTGCACCGCTTCGAGCTGCTCCAGGAGCCGCCGCAACGCGGTCACGGCCCGCAGCCCGATCCGCGGATCGCGGTCGCCCGCGCGCTCGGCGAGATCCGTTGCTTCGGTCATGGTGTCAACTTAGATTGACGCGCGAGGGATTGTCAATCCCGGTTGACGCCCGGGTTGGCGACCCGGGAGGCAGGCAAGGGCCATGGGGCGTCAGAGGGCAGGCGGGTCAGGAGGTGGTCAGCACGACCTTGCCGAAGAGTTCGCCGGACTCCATCCGCTCGAAGCCCTCGCGGGCGCGGTCCAGCGGGAGGACTTCGTCGATGACGGGGCGTACGCCGGTGGCGGCGCAGAAGGAGAGGAGGTCCTCCAGTTCGTCCTTGGTGCCCATCGTGGAGCCGACGACCTTGAGTTCGAGGAAGAAGATGCGGGTCAGTTCGGCGTGCGGGGGGCGGTCACCGCTCGTGGCGCCCGAGATGACCAGGGTGCCGCCCGGCTTCAGGGACTTGACCGAGTGGGACCAGGTGGCGGCGCCGACGGTCTCGATGACGGCGTCCACGCGGTGCGGCAGCCGGGCACCGGACTCGACGGCTTCGACGGCGCCGAGTTCCAGGGCGCGCTTGCGCTTCGCCTCGTCGCGGCTCGTGGCGAAGACGCGCAGCCCCGCGGCCTTGCCGAGCGCGATCGCGGCCGTGGCGACACCGCCGCCGGCTCCCTGGACGAGAACGGAGTCACCGGGGCGTACACCGGCGTTGGTGAAGAGCATGCGGTACGCCGTCAGCCAGGCGGTGGGCAGACAGGCGGCCTCTTCGAAGGAGAGCTCGGCGGGCTTGGGCAGGACGTTCCAGGTGGGGACGGAGACCTGTTCCGCGAAGGTTCCCTGGTAGCGCTCGGTGAGGATGGAGCGGGGCTCCTTCGGGCCGACCCCGTGGCCCGTCTGCCCGATGACGGAGTGCAGGACGACTTCGTTGCCGTCCTCGTCGATGCCGGCGGCGTCGCAGCCGAGGATCATCGGCAGCTTGTCCTCGGCGAGGCCGACTCCGCGCAGCGACCAGAGGTCGTGGTGGTTCAGGGAGGCGGCTTTGACGTTGACGGTCGTCCAGCCGGGGCGGGGGGTGGGGGCGGGGCGGTCACCCAGTTCCAGGCCGTTGAGGGGGTGGTCGCGGTCGATGCGGGCGGCGTAGGCGGCGAACATGTGCCGACCTTAGGTGGCAGGTGCGCCGGACGGAACGGGGTCCGCCTGTGACCCGCATCCCTCACGGGACGTGACCCCACGCACCCTCGCCCCCACACACCCACGCGGTTCCCCGGGCCCCTGCGAACGTCGTCGACACTCCCGCCGTCGTGGCTGCTCGCGCAGTTCCCCGCGCCCCTGAAAAACGCCTTCGGCTCTCCCACCGTCGTAGCTGGCCGCACCCGACCACCCCGGCAGCCGCCCGGCCGAACCCCCGGAAAAACCTTCCGGCAAACGCAACCGGGCCCCGCCCATCAGGACGGGACCCGGAGCCGACTGCCGGCGGCCAGAAGAAGACGCGGCTAGCGCCGCGCCACACCCTCCGCCCGCGCCGCCGCCGCGACCGCCGCGGTGACCGCCGGAGCGACCCGCTCGTCGAACGGCGACGGAATCACGTAGTCCGCGGCCAGGTCGTCCCCGACGACCGCGGCCAGCGCCTCGGCCGCCGCGATCTTCATGCCCTCGGTGATCCGGGAGGCCCGCACCTGCAGCGCTCCCGCGAAGATCCCGGGGAAGGCCAGCACGTTGTTGATCTGGTTCGGGTAGTCCGAGCGCCCGGTGGCGACGACCGCCGCGTACTTGTGGGCGACGTCGGGGTGCACCTCGGGGTTCGGGTTCGCCATGGCGAAGACGAAGGCACCCTCGGCCATGGAGGCCACGGCCGGCTCCGGCACCGTACCGCCGGAGACGCCGATGAAGACGTCGGCGCCCGCGAGCGCGGACTCCAGGGATCCGGAGAGACCCGCCTTGTTGGTCATGACGGCGAGGTCCCGCTTGACCGGGGTCAGATCGTCCCGGTCGGTCGACACGATGCCCTTGCGGTCCGCGACGGCGACGTCCCCGAGTCCCGCCTCAAGGAGGAACTTGGCGATGGCCACCCCGGCCGCGCCGGCGCCCGAGATGACGGCCCGCAGCTGCCCGAGCGAGCGCCCGGTCAGCCGTGCCGCGTTCCGCAGGGCGGCCAGCGTGACGACGGCCGTACCGTGCTGGTCGTCGTGGAAGACGGGGATGTCCAGCCGTTCCTGCAGCCGGCGCTCGATCTCGAAGCACCGGGGTGCCGAGATGTCCTCCAGGTTCACGCCGCCGAAGGACGGCGCGAGGCGCACGACGGTCTCGACGATCTCGTCGACGCCCGTGCAGTCCAGCGCGATCGGCACGGCGTCGACGCCGCCGAACTGCTTGAACAGGATCGCCTTGCCCTCCATGACGGGGAGCGAGGCCTCGGGCCCGATGTCACCGAGACCGAGCACGGCGGTCCCGTCCGTCACGACGGCGACCACGGACGACTTCCACGTGTAGTCGTGGACGAGTTCCGGCTGCTCCGCGATGGCCATGCAGACCTTCGCGACGCCGGGCGTGTACGCGAGGGACAGGTCGTCCTTGTCACGGACGGGCACGGTGGCCTGCACGGCCATCTTCCCGCCACGGTGCAGCGCGAACGCCGGGTCGAAGGAATCGAGGGGCTCCGCCCCGCCGTCCTGATCCGTACTGCTGTCGCTGCGAGGATTGACGATCTCCGCTGCCACTTTGTTTTACCCCTTAAGTCTTCTTGGTTGAGGGTTGCCGCTCCTGGTGAGGAACGGGCGGGCACCGCACATGTCCCTGATGACTGTTAAGTACGGAACATGCGCGACGGGCGCGCCGCACACGCGCCCTGAGCCCCGGATGAGGGGTGTAAGGAACCTTCTTACCGGACGGACCGCATCGCGGACGAGTCGATAGAGCGAAGGTCACACGCGGGCGGCCGAAGCTCGCGCACCGGAGGGCCGGGACCCTCATATCGCGGGGGCCGGGCTCGTATACCGGAGCGCGAAGGTCACATACCGGTGACATGACTCATGACCGAATACATCGAACAAGCCCACTTCACGAACAATCCGCCGATAGGCGCCGTGGTGTCGCAAGTGCGCAGAAGTGGCCGCACGTATCGCGGGATCCGCAGAAGATCCTCCGGCCCTCGCGGAGGTTTTCCGCACAAGATCCGGTCGAGCCGGACCGCTTCGGTCCGGTTAGGGGGTCACCCGTTATCCGATTTTGACATGGCGGGCACCCTGAAGGGACGAGTCCGAATGGCAAGATGCCCTAATCACACGAGGTCGCGACACCCGAAGGTGTGTGTTCTCGTCGACCCATCGGCTACTGCCGACCCATCGGCAACTCCACCCACCCGCCGGAGGAACCCACCATGACCGCACGCTCCACCCGTCGTACGACCGCCGCGCAGTCCCGGATAGCCGCGGTCGGTGCGATCGCGGTCGCAGGCGCCCTGCTGCTCACCGGCTGCGGTGACCAGACCAAGGACAAGGACAGCGGCAGCTCGGACACCGCCGACTCCAGTGCGGCCCCGCTGGCCGACAAGCTGCCCAAGGCCGTCCGCGACAAGGGCGTCATCAAGGTCGGCTCGGACATCGCGTACGCGCCCGTCGAGTTCAAGGACGACTCCGGCAAGACCGTGGGCATCGACCCCGACCTCGCCGACGCCATGGGCAAGCAGCTCGGCGTGAAGTTCGAGTTCGAGAACGGCACGTTCGACACCCTGCTCACCGGCCTGCGCTCCAAGCGGTACGACATCGCGATGTCGGCGATGACGGACACCAAGGACCGCCAGGAGGGCATCGACGCCGAGACCGGCAAGAAGGTCGGTGAGGGCGTCGACTTCCTCGACTACTTCACCGCGGGTGTCTCGATCTACACCAAGCAGGGCGCCGACCAGGGCATCAAGACCTGGGACGACCTGTGCGGCAAGAAGGTCGTGGTGCAGCGCAACACCGTCTCGAACGACCTCGCCAAGGACCAGGCGAAGAAGTGTCCGGCGGGCAAGAAGCTCTCCATCGAGGCGTTCGACAACGACCAGCAGGCCCAGACCCGGTTGCGCGCCGGTGGCGCCGACGCCGGTTCCTCGGACTTCCCCGTGGCGGCGTACGCGGCGAAGACCTCGGGCGGCGGCAAGGACTTCGAGGTCGTCGGGGAACAGGTCGAGGCCGCCCCGTACGGCATCGCGGTCGCCAAGTCGAACACCGAGCTGCGGGACGCCCTGCAGGCGGCGCTCGACGCGGTCATCAAGAACGGCGAGTACGACAAGATCATCGCGAAGTGGGGCGTCGGCGCCGGCGCCGTGAAGGAAGCCACCCTCAACGGCGGCAAGTGACCGCGTAGCCGGCGGCGCTGAAAGGCAACATCCGTGACTGTTGACATCGACAAGACGGCCGGGCCCCAGGACACTCCCCCGGGCGGCCCGGAGGCCATCAAGGCCATCCCGGTCCGGCACTACGGGCGGTACGTCTCGGCCGTCATCGCGATCGCGATCTTCGTCTCGATCATCTACGCGTTCGCCCAGGGCAAGATCAACTGGGGTGCCGTACCGGACTACTTCTTCGACGACCGCATCCTCAAGGGCGTCGGCCAGACGATGCTGCTCACCGTCCTGTCGATGGTCATCGGCATCGCGGGCGGCATCCTCCTCGCGGTGATGCGCCTGTCGAAGAACCCGGTGACGTCGTCGATCGCGTGGTTCTACATCTGGTTCTTCCGGGGCACCCCGGTCCTGGTCCAGCTCGTGGTCTGGTTCAACCTGGGCCTGGTCTTCCAGTACATCAACCTCGGTCCGATCTACAAGGACTACTGGTCGAGCTTCATGACGCCGCTGCTGACGGCGCTCCTCGGGCTCGGCCTGAACGAGGCCGCGTACATGGCGGAGATCTGCCGCGCGGGTCTGCTCTCGGTCGACGACGGCCAGACCGAGGCCTCGCACGCCCTGGGCATGAGCCACAGCAAGACCCTGCGGCGCATCGTGATCCCGCAGGCGATGCGCGTGATCGTGCCCCCCACGGGCAACGAGGTCATCAACATGCTGAAGACGACCTCGCTGGTGTCGGTGGTCCAGTTCTCCGAACTGTTCCGGTACGCGCAGGACATCGGGCAGTCGTCGGGCGCACCCGTGGAGATGTACTTCCTGGCCGCCGCCTGGTACCTGGTCCTGACCTCGGTGCTCAGCGTCGGGCAGTACTACATCGAGCGGTACTACGCCCGCGGTTCGAGCCGTGCGCTGCCAGCCACCCCGTTCCAGAAGATCAAGGCGAACATGCTGTCCCTGTCCAACCGCTCGGGCGGAGGAGCCAGCGCATGAGCGCCGACGCGAACCTGACGAAGAACGTGCCCGGGGCGGGCTCCGGCACGGCGATGGTGAAGGCCGAGGGCGTCCACAAGTCCTTCGGCCCGGTCGAGGTCCTCAAGGGCATCGACCTCGAAGTGAAGCCCAGCGAGGTCTTCTGCCTGATCGGCCCGTCCGGCTCGGGCAAGTCGACGTTCCTGCGGTGCATCAACCATCTGGAGAAGGTGAACGCCGGGCGGCTGTACGTCGACGGGGAGCTGGTCGGCTACCGCCAGAAGGGCGACAAGCTGTACGAGCTCAAGGACAGCGAGGTCGCGCTGAAGCGGCGGGACATCGGCATGGTGTTCCAGCGCTTCAACCTGTTCCCGCACATGACGGCGCTGGAGAACGTCATGGAGGCGCCGGTCCAGGTCAAGGGCGTGAGCAAGGCGCAGGCGCGTGAGCGGGCCGGTCAGCTCCTGGAGCGGGTCGGTCTGGCCGACAAGTCGGGAAACTACCCCTCGCAGCTCTCCGGTGGGCAGCAGCAGCGGGTCGCGATCGCGCGGGCGCTCGCGATGGAGCCGAAGCTGATGCTGTTCGACGAGCCGACGTCCGCGCTCGACCCGGAGCTGGTCGGTGACGTCCTCGACGTCATGCGCGACCTCGCGGAGTCGGGCATGACGATGGTGGTCGTCACCCACGAGATGGGCTTCGCCCGGGAGGTCGGCGATTCGCTGGTCTTCATGGACGAGGGTGTGGTGGTGGAGTCCGGCCACCCGCGGGAGGTCTTGACGAACCCGCAGCACGAACGGACGCAGTCGTTCCTGTCGAAGGTGCTTTAGCCGTCCGGCGGTCGGGCGGATACGCGGAGGGGCGGTACGGGTTTTCCCGACCCCCCCAACGCGGATCGGCAACCCCCGGGGTGTGATTTGTGATCGGGTGCGGGGGGGGGGGGTCGACGAAG